>NZ_JBEFDG010000098.1:0-38401 GCF_040137905.1 Corticimicrobacter sp. | reverse complement strand
CCAACCCTCATCCATTCTTCATGTTTCTCCCCTTTCCTGCCCCGCACCGGCCTGATGAACCCTGATGGTGCCGGGTGCGCCGCAACAGTGCATATCCAGGCACCTGCGCACCAAGTCCGGCGCGCAGGCCCACACCACTCAGGCAATCACAGCAGGCCATGCCCTCCCGGTTCACGGGCTTTCGCACGGCACAGCACCGGGTTTTCCCCAGTCCGCATCCGGTCTGGCACAGATATTGCTTGATTACCGGTAGAGAAGTTTTCTCGCCCAGACAACCTGTGCAGTACCGGCAAAGGCGCCCCCGACCCTCCCAGGTCAGGAGCGCCTTTTGTCTTGGCGGCGGCATTGTTTGCAAGGAATCACACATGAACATCGCGTCTTCTGCCCCTCGCCAGGATCGGCCCACACTCATCATCATCGGTCATGGCATGGTCAGCCATCACTGTGCGGAGCAATTGGTCGCCCATGGCGCAACCGCACGCTACGACATTCATATCTTCGGTGAAGAGCGCAGCCGGGCCTATGACCGGGTCCATCTGTCGGAGTACCTGAGTGGCCGCGATGCCGAGTCGATGGCACTGGGCGATGGTTCCCTGTACACCACGCCTGGCCTGACACTGCATCTGAATGCCGACGTGCTGGAAATCGATCGCACCCGGCAGGAAATCCTGACCAGCCGGGGTCGCCATCGATACGACCACCTGATCCTGGCAACCGGGTCGTATCCGTTCGTGCCACAGATCGACGGTGCTGCGGACAACGCCCGCCTGGTCTACCGCACCCTGGACGATCTGGACACGATCCGCATGGCCGCCCGCAATGCCCGACGCGGCGTCGTCGTGGGCGGTGGCCTGCTCGGACTTGAAGCTGCCAATGCCCTGCGACTGCTGGGACTGGAAGCCCACATCGTCGAGTTTGCACCACGCCTGATGCCCGTACAGCTCGATCCGCAGGGCGGTGCCGCCCTGAAAGCACGGATCGAAGCCCTTGGAGTGCAGGTTCACCTGGATCGTGCCACGCACGCCATACACCCCGGCAGCACGCACCGATACGGCATGCACTTTGCCGACGGCGACGTGCTGGAAACCGATCTCATCGTTTTTTCCGCAGGTATCCGGCCTCGCGACGAACTGGCCCGGACCGCCGGCCTGGCACTGGGCAAGCGGGGCGGTATTGCCATCGACAGTCTGTGCCGAACCAGCGACCCGGCCATTTCTGCCATGGGAGAGTGTGCGGCCTGGAACGATGCCGTCTTCGGCCTGGTCGCCCCCGGCTACCAGATGGCGCGCTGTGTGGCGGCCCGTCTCTGCGATATGGAGGCATCGCCCTTTGAGGGCGCGGACATGTCCACCAAGCTCAAATTGCTGGGGGTGGATGTCGGCTCCATCGGCGATGCCCATGCCGCCACGCCGGGGGCCCGCAGTTATCGCTATATCGACGAAATCACTGCCAGCTACCGCCGCCTGGTGATCTCCGAAGACGGCAAGCGCGTGCTGGGTGCCGTCCTGGTAGGTGACAACAGCTATTACGACACGCTCTCCCAGTATGTCAGCAACGGCATTGCGCCACCGGCAGATCCTGCCGCGCTGATCCTGCCCCAGGGCTCTGCCACGCCTACGCTGGGTGTGGATGCCCTGCCGGCCTCGGCCACGATCTGTTCCTGCCACAACGTCACCAAGGGTGCCATCTGCAATGCCATCGACGCTGGCTGCACCGATCTGGGTGAGCTCAAGGCCTGCACCAAGGCGGCTACCGGTTGCGGCGGATGTGCCGCGCTCCTCAAGCAGGTCTTCGATCATGAGCTGACTGCGCGCGGCGTGGCAGTCGACAAAAGCCTGTGCGAGCACTTTGCACTGACCCGCCAGGAACTGTATGCCTGTGTCCGCGTGGAAGGGCTGGAAACCTTCGAGCAGGTGCATGCCAGGCATGGCCGGGGTAACGCGCTCGGTTGCGACATCTGCAAGCCCATCGTCGGGTCTGTTCTGGCTTCGTGCTGGAACCGCCCTATCCAGAACCCGGCCCTGGTGCCCTTGCAGGACACCAACGATACTTTCATGGCCAACATGCAGAAAAACGGCACCTATTCGGTGGTGCCGCGCATTCCCGGTGGGGAAATCACCCCCGACGGCCTGATTGCCATCGGCCAGATCGCCCGCAAGTACCAGCTCTACACCAAGATCACGGGCGGCCAGCGGATCGACCTGTTCGGTGCCCAATTGCACGAGCTGCCGGAAATCTGGGCCGAGCTGATCGAGGCCGGCTTCGAGACCGGCCATGCCTACGGCAAATCCACCCGTACCGTGAAATCCTGTGTAGGCAGCACCTGGTGCCGCTACGGTGTGCAGGACAGTGTCGCCATGGCCCTGCATATCGAACACCGCTACAAAGGACTGCGTGCCCCGCACAAATTGAAGTTTGCCGTCTCGGGCTGCACCCGCGAATGTGCCGAGGCGCAGAGCAAGGACATCGGCGTGATCGCGACCGAACAGGGCTGGAACCTGTACGTCTGCGGCAACGGCGGCATGCGCCCGCGCCATGCCGAACTGTTTGCGACAGATCTCGATGACGCCACCCTGATCCGCTATATCGACCGCCTGCTGATGTTCTACATCAGCACCGCCGACAAGCTGCAGCGCACGGCAGTCTGGCGGGAATCCCTGGAGGGCGGACTGGACTACCTGAAGGCCGTTGTCATCGACGACAGCCTGGGCCTGGCCGGGCAACTCGAAGCGCAGATGCAACTCATCGTGGACCGCTATGAGTGCGAATGGGCCAATGCCCTGTCCGACCCTGAAAAACTCAAGCGTTTCCGCACTTTCGTCAACGATTCGCGCAGCGATCCCGACATCCGTTTTGAACAGGAACGCGGTCAACCGCGCCCCGCCCGCGTCATCCCGATTGCAGAGGAGATTGCATCATGAAAGCCATCACGTCGTTCCCCCGCTGGCAGCCGGTCTGCCACCGCCAGGATCTGGTTGCCCGCTCGGGAGTGGTAGCCCTGGTCGGAGAGCACCAGATTGCCCTGGTGCTGGTGCCAGACAGCGAACAAGGCGACACCGTATTTGCCATCGACAACCGCGACCCCCGCTCCGGGGCCAATGTCATCGGGCGCGGACTGGTGGGGTGCGTGCAGGATGAGCCGGTCATTTCATCCCCCCTCTACAAGCAGCAATTCCGGCTGCGCGACGGGCAATGCCTGCAATACCCGGAACAGAGCCTGCGTATCTGGCCCGCCCGGATCAATGGCGACTGGGTGGAAATAGGCTGAATCACGCCTTTGTCCGGCCACACGCCATATCGCCTACAGGCCCATTCCAATCACTGCATGCAAGGGAAAACATCATGACCGATACCATCCTGAAGACACGCCGCAGCTTCATGCGCAGCGCCACCGCCATGGGTGCACTGCTCTGCGCGCCCGCCCTGCTCCCTGCTCGTGCTGCCGCCAACGGCATGGGCACGCCGGAAAAGAAGGAGGTCCGGATCGGCTTCATTCCGCTGACGGACTGTGCCAGCATCGTCATGGCCTCGGCGCTGGGCCTGGACGAAAAATACGGCATCAAGATCATCCCCAGCAAAGAAGCGAACTGGGCCACGATCCGGGACAAGCAGCTCAATGGCGAGAACGATTTCAGCCATATCCTCTACGGTGAGCTGGTCGGCCTGCAGGTCGGCATCGGCGGCCCGCAAGCCGACATGGCCAACCTGATGACGCTCAACCGCAACGGGCAGGGCATTTCCCTCTCCAGGAAACTGGCCGAGGCCGGTGCCACCGACCTGGCCTCTCTGGCCGCCCTGATGAAGCGGGAACCGCGCGAATACACATTCGCCCAGACCTTCCCGACCGGCACCCATGCCATGTGGCTGTACTACTGGCTGGCCAGCGCCGGCATCAATCCGATGCAGGACATCAAGGTCATCACCGTGCCGCCCCCGCAGATGATTGCCAATGCTCGGGTCGGCAACATGGACGGCTTCTCGGTGGGTGAACCCTGGAACATGCGTGGCATCCTGGATGGCGTCTCAATCCACGCAGCATCCTCGCAGGACATCTGGCCGGATCATCCCGAAAAGGTGCTCGGCACGACGCAAGCCTTTGCCGAACAGCATCCCAACACCTGCAAGGCGGTCATCGCCGCCCTTCTGGAGGCCAGCCGCTGGATCGACAGCACACCGGACAACCGCGAGCAGATGGCCGACACCATCGCCGCCCGAGCCTATGTGAACACCAGCCGGGCCGCCATCATCGACCGCATCCAGGGGCATTACCAGGATGGCCTGGGCAAGACCTGGGATGACCCCAATCACATGAAGTTCCACGACACCGGCAAGGTCAACTATCCCTATACCTCCGATGCGGCCTGGTTCCTGACCCAGCACAAGCGCTGGGGCCTGCTGGCCGATCACCCAGACTATCTGGCCGTGGCCCGGCGTCTCAACCGGACAGACCTCTACCGAGAAGCCGCCGCCGCTGCAGGCGTTGCCGTGCCGGACAGCGATCTGCGCAGCAGCACGCTGCTGGGCGGAAAAACCTGGGACGGGCAGGACCCGGCCGCCTACGCCGAATCTTTCGATATCCACGCCTGAGCGCGGCACGGGAGCATGCTGTGAGAAATATTCTGAACCGATGGTTGCAAGCCATTCTGCCCCCCCTGCTGGGTTTCCTGCTGGTACTGCTGTTCTGGCAAATCCTGTCCCAACAGGGCGATGGCATCCCGCCACCGCTGGAAACCTGGAACTCGGCTGTCGTGCTGTTTTCCGACCCGTTCTATCGGGCCGGGCCGAATGACCAGGGGATTGGCTGGAATGTACTGGCCTCGCTGCAACGCGTCGGCCTGGGCTTCGGTCTGGCGGCACTGGTCGGCATTCCACTGGGATTCATGATTGGCCGCTCTGCCTTCCTGGGTCGCATGCTCAACCCGATCATCAGCCTGCTGCGTCCCGTCTCGCCGCTGGCATGGCTGCCCATCGGCCTGCTGGTCTTCAAGGCCGCCAATCCCGCCGCCATCTGGACCATTTTCATCTGCTCGATCTGGCCCATGGTCATCAACACCGCCGTGGGGGTACAGCGGGTCCCGCAGGATTACATGAATGTGGCCCGTGTACTGGCCCTGTCGGAGTGGAAAATCGCGACCCGCATCCTGCTGCCCGCCGTCCTGCCCTACATGCTGACCGGTGTGCGGCTGGCCGTGGGAACGGCCTGGCTGGTCATCGTGGCGGCAGAAATGCTGACCGGCGGCGTCGGCATCGGCTTCTGGCTCTGGGATGAATGGAACAACCTGAACGTCAACCACATCATCATCGCCATTTTCGTGATCGGCATCGTCGGCCTGCTGCTGGAAACCCTGTTGGTACGCCTTGCGGCTGCCGTGACCTTCGAAGAATCACGCCACTGATACGGAACCCATGATGAGCGACAGCAAATACATCGAGATCTACAACGTGGCCCAATCCTTCAAAACGGCCAAGGGCATTTTTCCGGCGCTGCGCGATATCAACCTGGATATCGCCAAGGGAGAATTCGTGGCGCTGATCGGCCACTCGGGCTGCGGCAAATCGACCCTGCTGAATCTGGTGGCCGGCCTGACCGTGCCATCCGCAGGAACGCTGATTGCCGCCAACAAGGAAATCGCCGGGCCCGGACCGGATCGGGCCATGGTGTTCCAGAACCATTCCCTGCTGCCCTGGATGACCTGCGAAGGCAACATCATGCTGGCCGTCGAACGCGTGTTCGGCAAGCTGGAAACACGAGAGCAACTGCGGGCACGCACCGCCGCCGCCCTGGAACTGGTGGGACTGTCCCATGCGGCCCACAAGCGGCCAGGGGAAATCTCGGGCGGCATGAAGCAGCGCGTCGGCATTGCGCGTGCGCTTTCCATGGAGCCCAAGGTCCTGCTGATGGACGAACCCTTCGGGGCGCTGGATGCGCTGACCCGTGCCAAGTTGCAGGACGAACTGCTGGCCATCGTGGCCCAGACCCACTCCACCGTGATCATGGTGACGCATGACGTGGACGAAGCCGTGCTGCTGTCGGACAAGATTGTCATGCTGACCAACGGACCGGCCGCCACCATCGGCGAAGTGCTGTCGGTCGAGTTGCCGCGGCCCCGCAACCGCATCGAACTGGCCGAAGACAATCGCTACCAGCAATACCGGAAGGCAGTGATCGATTTCCTCTATACCCGCCAGGGGCATGTGGAAAAGGCCGCCTGAGCGGCTCGGACGCCTGCCCATATCCGCCGGAACCCTCACCATGGCCGAGACCGTCAAATCCGTGTGCCCCTATTGCGGCGTGGGCTGCGGCATCGTGCTGCATGTCGAAGGCCAGCGCGTCATCAAGGTATCCGGTGACCGCAATCATCCCAGCAACGCGGGGCGACTGTGCACCAAGGGACAAAGCTGTCACCTGCCACTCGATACGCCTGGCCGGCTTGCCGACGCCTGGGTGCGCACACAGCGTCGTCAGGAGCCCATGCGGATGGATATCGATGCGGCCTTGCGCGATACGGCCCGACGGCTGCGCCATATCCTGGACACCCACGGGCCGGATGCCATTTCCCTCTACGTGTCCGGCCAGATGTCGCTGGAAGCCCAGTACCTGGCCAACAAACTCGCCAAAGGCTATATCCGTACCCGCCACATCGAGAGCAACTCGCGATTGTGCATGGCCAGTGCCGGCAGCGGCTACAAGCAGTCACTGGGTGCGGATGCACCGCCCGGCTCATACCAGGATTTCGATCATGCCGACCTGTTTTTCGTGATCGGGGCCAACATGGCGGACTGCCATCCCATCCTGTACCTGCGCATGATGGACCGCATCAAGGCGGGAGCCCGACTGATCGTAGTCGATCCACGACGCACGGCCACGGCCGACAAGGCACACCTGTATCTGCCGATCCGCCCTGGCAGCGATCTGGCTTTGCTCAACGGCCTGTTGTACCTGCTGGTGGCAGAGGGACATATCGATCCGGCGTTCATCGCCCAGCATACCGATGGCTGGGATACCATGCCCGCCTTCCTGGCAGACTATGCACCGGCGCAGGCCGCCGCCATGACCGGCCTGCCCGAAGCCGATATCAGGACAGCCGCACGATGGATCGCCAAAGCCGGCGAATGGATGAGCTGCTGGACCATGGGGCTGAACCAGAGTACCCACGGCACCTGGCATACCAATGCCCTGTGCAACCTGCACCTGGCCACCGGCAAGATCTGCCGACCCGGCAGCGGCCCATTCTCGCTGACCGGCCAGCCCAATGCCATGGGCGGGCGCGAGATGGGCTACATGGGTCCTGGCCTGCCGGGTCAGCGCTCGGCCCTGCAGGCCGATGACCGGACTTTCATCGAAAATCTGTGGCAACTTGCCCCGGGCACCCTACGCAGCGATCCGGGCGATGGCACCGTAGCCATGTTCGAGCAGATGCGCGACGGCCAGATCAAGGCCTGCTGGATTATCTGCACCAACCCCGTCGCCAGCGCCCCCAACCGGCAGACTGTCATCGACGGACTGGGCGCGGCGGAACTGGTCATCGCGCAGGACGCCTTTCTGGACACGGAAACCAATGCCTATGCCGATGTCCTGCTGCCAGGGGCGCTGTGGGCCGAAAGCGACGGCGTGATGATCAACTCGGAGCGCAACCTGACCCTGGCGCGCCAGGCCGTCCCACCGCCCGGGCAGGCCATGGCCGACTGGCGCATCATCGCCCGCATCGCCTGCGAAATGGGTTACGCCGACGCCTTCGACTACGCTTGCGCCAGCGATGTATTCGACGAAATCCGCCAGACCTGGAACCCTGCCACCGGCTATGACCTGCGCGGTGCCAGCCATGCCCGCCTGCGCGATACCCCCCTGCAATGGCCCTGCCCACCCGACGATCCGCAGGACCGTCATCCGATCCGCTACCTGCACCCGGAGCCGGCTCAAGGCCCGCGCCTGAAATTTGCCACCGCCAATGGCCGGGCCGTTTTTTTCGCCCGTCCCTGCCTGCCGGCAGCCGAACTGCCGGATACAGAATTCCCGCTGATCCTCAATACCGGACGGCTCCAGCATCAGTGGCACACCATGACCAAGACCGGCAAGGTGCCGGCACTCAACCGCCTGAATCCGGCCCCGTTCATCGAAATTCATCCCGAGGATGCTGCCGCCCTTGGCCTGACCGACCAAATGCAGGTCGAAATCCGTTCGCGTCGCGGCAAGGCCCGCCTGCCCGCCAGCATTTCAGACCGGGTTCAGCCAGGCAGCTGCTTTGCGCCGTTTCACTGGAGCGATGTGTTTGGAGAAAATATGGCCATCAATGCCCTCACCAGCGATGCCGTCGATCCGATCTCGCTGCAACCGGAACTCAAATACTGCGCCATCTCGCTGACGCCCATTGCATCAGAGACAGCGCAGGCACCTGAGTGCATCACAGATACCAGCGACACGGCAACAAGGCCTGCCGCCCCCCTGCAAAACATGTGCACCAACATACACCCTGCACTCGATATCGTGGCCAGCCTGCTGGGATTGGACAACCCGCCGACCATCACCCTGGAGCCCGACGAACAGCATTATGTCCAGGGCTATCTGACGGCATTGGGCACCCAATCCCTGTCCACTGCGGGCGTTGCGCCCGTCCTGCCGCTATCAGCCCCGCTCAAGCCCGCCCATCGGCTGTTTCTGGATGGCCTGCTGGCAGGCCTGCTGAATCACAGCGTCGCACCGGCAGGCCAGGCAGTTATTGCATCACCTTCCGCGCCCGCCCATACAGCCCAGGCCATCACCCTGTTGTGGGCGTCACAGACCGGCAATGCGGAAACGCTGGCCCGGCAATGCGCGCAGCACCTGCGCGAATGCGGCCTGGATGTCACACTCAGCAGCATGGATGCCATCCAGGCCACCGACCTGGCCCGCGCCCCACACATACTGGCCTGCGTCAGCACCTTCGGGGATGGCGAGCCACCAGATCATGCCGCAGCATTCTGGCAGGCGCTGTGCGCGAACGACATGCACCGCCTGGGGCAAAGCACCTATGCCGTGCTGGCGCTTGGCGACTCCAGCTATGATCAGTTCTGCGGGTTCGGCCGCCAACTGGATCAACGCCTGGCCGCACTGGGGGCACGCCAACTGACGCCGTGCCTGCCCTGCGAACCCGACACCCATGATCAGGCCACGGCATGGTGCCAGCACATTGCCCAGGCGCTCACAGCCGAAACCCTCCAAGCACCGGAACCCACAACAACGACCGCCATCAGCACCGTTGCCGCCAACTCCGCACCGACAGATGCCGGAAATGCCACACGGGCCGCTGACGACGGTGCTTCAACCTCCGTATCAACTGCTGCGTTTAGCCGCAAAAAACCCTTGCTGGCCCACTTGGTGCTGAACCAGCGCCTCAACCTGCCCGGCTCCGCGAAAGACACCCGACAGTTCGGCTTTGACCTGGCCGACAGCGGCCTGCGCTACGAAGCAGGCGATGCCCTGGGTGTCTGGCCACACAATGACCCGGCACAGGTGTCCTCGCTGCTGTCCACGCTGGCGCTGGCCCCCGACACACCGGTGGAACTCAACGACATCACGATGCCGTTGGGCGATGCCTTGCTGCACCATCTGGACATCACCCGCATCACCACAGACCTGCTGCACGCCATTCATGAACGCAGCCAAAGCGAACTGCTGACCGGGCTATTGCAGCCTGCCCACAAGACACAATTGCAAGCCTGGCTCTGGGGCAGGCAACTGACGGACCTACTGGCGGCCTGCCCGATCCGTCTGTCCGCACCGGAACTGCTGTCGCTGCTCAAGCGCCTGCAACCCAGGCTGTATTCGATCTCATCCAGCCAGAAGGTCATACCGCAGTCGGTGCACCTGACCGTGGGCACGATCCGCTATCTCCTGGATGGACAACCGCGCGGCGGTGTCTGCTCAACCTTCCTGGCGGAGCGTGCCGAGTCCGGCACCGTTCCCATATTCGTGCAGAAATCCCCTCTGTTCAAACCACCCGCCGATCCTGATGCGCCCATGATCATGATTGGCCCAGGCACGGGTATCGCCCCCTTTCGGGCATTCCTGCAGGATCGGGAAGCCGATGGCGCACATGGCCCGAACTGGCTTTTCTTTGGGGAACAGCATCAGGCCACCGATTTCTACTATCGGCAGGAATTGGATGCCTGGCTGGCCAGCGGCCACCTGAACCGGCTGGATACCGCGTTTTCGCGTGATCAGGACACACAGATATATGTCCAGCATCGCATGCTTGAACAAGGGGCCCTGCTCTGGCGCCGGCTACAGGAAAACGGACATCTCTATATCTGCGGCGACGCCGCCCGCATGGCCCGCGACGTCGATGCCACGCTGCGCCAGATCGCCCGCACACACGGCGGCCTGACACCGGAAGCGGCCGATCTCTATATCGACAGTCTGGCGCAACAGCGCCGCTATCTCAAGGATGTGTACTGATGGACAACACGCTCTCGCACCCAGGCATGCACCCCTCTGTCTGGCTGGTCGGGGCCGGGCCGGGCGACCCGGAGTTGCTGACGCTGAAGGCCGTGCGCATCCTGGCCCAGGCCGACGTCGTGCTGGTCGACGATCTGGTCGGGGAGGGTGTCCTGCACTATTGCCCGCAAGCCCGGATCATCCATGTCGGCAAGCGCGGAGGCTGCCGCTCCACGCCCCAGTCATTCATTCAGCGCCTGATGCTGCGCTACGCACGTCAAGGGCTCACGGTGATCCGCCTCAAGGGCGGCGACCCCGGGGTTTTCGGGCGCAGCGGCGAAGAAATCGAATGGCTGGCCCGCCACGGCATTGCCTGCGGCATCGTCAATGGCATTACGGCAGGCCTGGCGGCAGCCACTGCATGCAACATCCCGCTGACACTGCGCGGCATCGCACGCGGCGTCAGCCTGGTCACGGCCCACACGGACGATGACAGCCCGCCTCCCTGGGAAGCGCTGGCACGCAGCGGCACCACACTGGTGGTCTACATGGGCGTGACCCGGCTGGACGACATCTCCCGGCAATTACAGGAGGGTGGCCTGCCCGGACATACCCCGGTCTGCATGATCGAGAATGCCAGCCTGCCCTACCAGCGCCAGATCAACAGTACGCTGCACGAGATGCCCACAGACGGGCAAGCCGCCGGCCTGCGCAGCCCGGCCATCCTGATCATCGGCAACGTCGCCGCCCAGGCCGGGATACAGGCCACCTCGTGTTCCGAATACAGCTCCTGTATGATTCCATGCAGCCAGGAGGCCTGAGCCCCCCGGAAACACCACGCACACCATGACCCGACAGACCCTGCCCCCGACACTGCGCTTCCTGATCGCCGCCCGCCAGGCGGAACTGCACAGTCTCGAATCGCTGGCGCATACCTGCGAGCTGGTCACCCTGATCAGCCACCTGGTTCATGAACTGCAAAAAGAACGGGGCTACACCAATCTGTTCCTGTGCCATCCGACGCCTGACCGGCAACTCATGCTGGATGCACAGCACCAGTCGGTATCGACCCATGAGGCCGATGTCCGCACCTTTCTGGATGCCCTGCTGACCCACCCCATCGGCAGTGACCATGGCCGGGCTCGGCTGTTCGACAGTATCGCCCATGCGCTCTACCGTCTGGATGGACTGCCCATCCTGCGCTGCAACATCCTCGCGCACCGCCTGCAGCCAGGCGACGCCAGCGCGGCCTTCACCCGCCTGATTTCCAGCCTGCTGGCCGTTGCGGTCGAAACGACCGATGCTGCGCACGATGCCGAAATCACTCGCCTGCTGGCCGCACTGCTGAACTTCATGCAGGGCAAGGAACTGTGCGGCCAGGAACGGGCTTACGGCGTGCTCGGTTATACCGCGGGCCGCTTCAACCCGACCCAGAAAGTCCATATGGCCATGCTGGCCGAAAGGCAGACGCGCTGCTTCATGCAGTTCGAAGCACTGGCAGACCGGCAGGCCCTGCAAGCCTGGCATGGACTGGATGGCCTGCACGAACCCGTCCTGTCCCTGCGCGGCATGGCAGCCCGCACCTCAGCAGAGCAACCGGTCGATACCGACATGGCAGCCCTGTGGTTTGATCTGTGTACCGCACGCATCGACGGCATGCATCCCATCGAATGCCAATTGGCGACCACGCTGGCCCAGCGCTGCCGCCAGCGTATCGAAGCCGTCAGCCTGGACCTGCGCAACCACCGCGCCCTGCTCGACAGCATGGCGGCCCACGAGGGCAGCACCCGTCCCACCATGCTGTTCGATGTCCAGAGCCGTCCGCTGGACGTGGCTCCGGCTGACGGCATCGCCAGCGGCATGGAACGCTCCATTCTGGATCTGCTGCAGGCTCAGGCCGAACGTATCCAGGCATCAGACCAGGCACTGGCTCAGGCTCGGGCAGCCCTGGACGAACGCCGGCATATCGAAAAAGCCAAATGGATCCTGGTCGAGTTGCACCGGATCAGCGAAGCCGACGCGCACGCACAACTTCAACATGAAGCCATGCGCAGCGGTCGCACCTTGACCGAAGTCGCCAACGCACTGCTGGCAACACGCAACGCAACACAGGCCTGAGACAGCACGCCTCAGGCCGGGCGCACACCGCCGCCCGTCAGCAGACTATGGCTGAGGGAATCGAGACGCCGGACGACAACGTACCCGCCATTTCACGACCACCCTCACTGCCAGCAGCAGTATCAGCACGCTACCGTACAGCAACGGCTCCAGCCAGTCGTTCTTGCCCGCCTTGTGCCACCAGAAATGCAGGATCGCCAGCCCGCCGGCCAGGTACACCAGCCGATGCAGGCGCTGCCATTGCCTGCCCAGCATGCGCATGGCCGCCTTGCTCGATGTCGCCGCCAGGGCCAGCAGGATCACGAATACCGCCACGCCCACGGCAATGAAGGGCCGTTGCAGGATATCCGCCCCCATGTCACGCAACACCAGAGCATGGTCGAAAAACGACCAGGCCAGCGCATGCAGCACGGCATAGAAAAAGGTGAACAGGCCTGCCATGCGTCGCCAGCGCGGTGCCCCCTGCCAACCCAGCAGGTGACGGGCCGGCGTCAGTGCCAGGGTCACCAGCAGACAGACCAGCGTCCAGGTGCCTGACGAACGCAGCAGAAACTCCGTCGGATTGAAACCCAGTTCCCCATTCGCGCCCAGCCAGAGCCAGCGCAACAAAGGCAGCAGCCCCAGCAGGAACGCCAGCCACCAGATACGCCTGTCGGCACTCGCCCTGCCTCGTCGATTACGCTGATTCATCGCCTCACGCGGGTCATGCTGGCCGGCCATCCCGGCTCAGTAATTGGCCTGCAGGTCCATCCCCTGATACAGGGATGCGACCTGCTCGCCATAGCCATTGAACGGCAGCGTATTGCGGCGCGGGGTGAACAGCCCACCTTCACCAATGCGACGCTCGTTGGCCTGGCTCCAGCGGGGATGGGCCACATCAGGATTGACGTTGGCATAGAAACCATACTCGTGCGGTGCCGATTTCATCCAGGATGTCATCGGCCGCTCGCGCACCAGACGGATCGTCACCAGCGACTTGGCCGACTTGAAGCCATATTTCCACGGCACGGCCAGTCGCAGGGGCGCACCATTCTGATTGGGCAGCACCTTGCCGTACAGGCCAAAGGCCAGCAACGTGAGCGGATGCATGGCCTCGTCCAGCCGCAGGCCTTCGGTATAGGGCCATTCGAGCACGGGATAGCGCAACCCGGGCATGGCCTCCGGCTGCATGACCGTCTCGAACGTCACATAGGCCGCCTGCCCGGTGGGTTCGACCTGGCGCAGCAGGTGCGACAGCGAATAGCCGACCCAGGGCACCACCATCGACCAGGCCTCCACGCAGCGCAGTCGATAGATGCGCTCTTCCAGGGGGGCCAGTTTCAGCAGATCGTCGATATCGAACGTACGCGGCTTGAGCACTTCGCCTTCGACGCGCACCGTCCATGGACGGGTCTGCAGGGCACCGGCCTGGCGCTTGGGGCTATCCTTGTTGACACCGAATTCGTAGAAGTTGTTGTATGAAGTGACCGCTTCGTAATCGGTGCGCGCCTCGTCGGTGGAGAAGGCGGCATTGAGGGTGGCCTGCGCCATCGCAGCCTGCGCCGCCGCCAGCGATGCCGGTCCGGCTGCGGTCGCACCGGACGCTGCCACAGCAGCGCGGGCTGCCTGTGCCACGCCCCCCAGGCCGACACCGGCCAGTCCTGCCGCTGCAATCAGCGCACGGCGCTTGTGCCATACCGATTCCGAGGTGATTTCCGAGGCGGGGATGTCTGTGGGAAATCGAATCAGCATGGCACACTCCGGAAAAGGCTATTTGAGATTGCCCGACAGGAATCGGGCCAATCGCTCGCTGCTGGGGTTGGCCAGCACTTCGCGTGGATTGCCCTGTTCTTCGATCAGGCCCTGGTACAGGTATACCAGATGGCTAGACACCTCGCGCGCAAAGCCCATCTCGTGCGTGACCACCACCATGGTGCGACCCTGTTGTGCCAGCAAGCGCATGATGCCCAGCACTTCCCCCACCAACTCGGGATCAAGTGCGCTGGTCGGTTCGTCGAACAGCATCACCTCGGGCTTGACCGCCAGGGCGCGGGCAATCGCCACACGCTGCTGCTGACCACCGCTGAGATGGCCGGGATATGCCTGTTCGACCCCATTCAGGCCGACAAGTTCCAGCAGCCGGCGTGCCTCGTCGATGGCTTGGTCGCACGCCACGCCCAGCACGTGCACCGGTGCCTCGATGATATTCTGCAGCACCGTCATGTGCGCCCACAGATTGAAATGCTGGAACACCATGGCCAGCCGCGTGCGCAGGCGCTGCAGTTGCTGCGGCGTCTCGGCTTCCAGATCACCGGTCGCATTGGGTTTCAGGCGCAATTCTTCACCGGCCACGATGATGCGCCCCTGACTGGGTTTCTCGAGCAGGTTGATACAACGCAGCAGCGTACTCTTGCCGGAGCCGGAACTGCCGATGATGCTGATCACATCACCTGGCCGGGCCGCCAGCGACACGCCTTTGAGCACCTCCTGGTTGCCATAGCGCTTGTGGATATTCTCGACTTGCAGGGAAAAGGCAGATTCGGTCATCGCGTGTCGTAGTCAGTGCGCCCGGGGCCGCAGATAGGCGGTGAAGCGGCGCTCGGCCAATCGGAACAGGCTCATCAGGAAAAACGTGATCAGCAGGTACAGGATGGCGGCGAACAGATAGGCCTCGAACGGCAGATAATAGTCGGAGTAGATCCGGCTGGAGACACCGGTAATATCCATCAGCGACGGAATGGTGCTGGCCAGGCTGGTACCGTGCATCATCTGCATCACTTCATTGCTGTAGGGCGGCAGGATGCGACGCATGGCCCCCGGCAGGATGATGCGATACCAGACCTTCAGGCGGCTCATGCCCATCGCATAGCCGGCCTCGATCTCGCCCGCCGGCGTGGCGCGGATGCCACCCGCCAGGATTTCGGCCAGGTAGCCGGCATGATTGATGCTGAAGGCCAGCATCGCGCAGAACAGCGGCGTCTTGAAATACGTCCACGGCCAGACGGCATCCCAGCGCGCCTGCACCCATTCGAGCTGGGCCACGCCGTAATAGATCAGGTAAAGCTGGATCAGCAGCGGCGTGCCGCGCACGCAGTAGGTAAAAGCCGAAGCAATGCGCTGCAGGATCACCGAGCGACCGGTCAGCATCAGCGCCAGCACAAAGCCGGCAATCCCGCCAAAGCACAACAGGCCGATCAGCATGTAGAACGTGGTCCACATGCCCCAGGCGTACATCCGCAATGTGTCCGGCTGCAGGAACAACGCCCAGCTGAACTCGTTGGGATCAAGAAACTGTGCCCAGCTCATAGCTGCACCCGTTCCGATCCCAGGTTGTAGCGCGCATCGAGCCGCCGCAGCACCCACAGGGAAATGCTGGTGAACAGCAGGTAGAGCGCCGCAGCGAACAGGATGAAAATGAAGGGCTCGCGACTGGCGGCCCCCGCCTGGCGCGCCAGGTAGGTCATGTCATGCAGGCCGATCAGGCTGACCAGCGCCGTGGCCTTGAGCAGGGCCATCCAGCTGTTGGTGAAACTCGGCAGCACATAGCCGATCATCTGCGGCAGCGTAATGCGGCGAAACGCCTGCCAGCGGCTCATGCCGAACGCCCAGGCAGCCTCGGCCTGTCCGTGCGGAATCGACAGGATCGCGCCCCGGAAGGCCTCGGCCATGTAGGCACCATAAATGAAACCGATCGTCAGCACACCCGCGACAAACGGGTTGATGTCGACGCCCTGATCGTAGCCAACGTATTCGAGCAAGGCATTGAGCCCGATGGCTCCGCCGTAGAACACCAGCAGCATCAGCACCAGTTCCGGGATGCCCCGGATCAGTGTGGTGTAGAGCGTGGCCAGCCGCACCAGCATGGGCCGCCCGGACAGCTTGGCGCTGGCCCCCAGCAGACCCAGCGTGATCGCCACGACCAGCGACAGCAGGGAAACGGCCACCGTAGTGCCCGCCCCCTGCAGGATCATCCAGTAGTAATCAGACACGGATCAATCGGTACCGTAAGGGTCGAAGTCGAAGTACTTGCGGCTGATTTCCTCGTAGGTGCCATTGGCACGGATAGCCTGGATGGCCTCGTTGAGCGCCTGCTTGAGATCTTCCCGGTTCTTGCGCAGGGCAATGCCCAGGCCTTCGCCGTAATACTTGGGGTCGTAGATGTCGCCACCCACGGCATGGTAATCAGCCCCCTCGGGCTTGCTCAGGAAGCCGCCCCCCACCTCGACCTTGTCGGCCACCGTGCCGTCGAGCCGGCCGGAGCGGATATCCAGGTAGACCTGATCCTGGGCCGGATAGGAGATGACCGTGGCCCCCTCGGGTTGCAGCACACCCATGGCGTAGCGCTCCTGGGTGCTGCCCTTGAGCACGCCCAGACGCAGCCCCTTGAGCGATTCATGGCCGACATAGGGATGATCCTTGCGCACCACGACAGTGCTGGGGGTCTTGTAGTAGCGGTCGGTGAAGTCCACCACGCGCTTGCGCTCGTCGGTGATCGACATGGAACTGATGATCACGTCGTACTTGCGGCTCTGCAGGCCGGCGATCATGCTGTCCCAGACCTGTTCGACAAACACGCACTTGCGCTGCAGTTGGTCGCACAGGGCATTGGCAATATCGACGTCGAAGCCGGCCGGCTGGCCATCCGGGGTCTTGTAGGTGAAAGGCTCGTAGGTCGGATCGATCGCCACGCGCAGATCCTGGGCCGAGACACCCGCCGCGAACACGGCGCAAACCATCCCCATCAGTATTCTTTTCATGGAAGCCTCCATTACCAACATGCAAAAAACAATCCCGCATTATAGAGGGAAGCTGCGCGGCTCCTGCCCGGTTTCATGATGCCAGGCGCAGGGACACCGGCCCGACACAAGGCTATAATACGAACGCCTTTCATTATTCTTTTCTACGCCTGCACGCCGTCTGCCGCCACCGTGTTCGAGCGCTACTACCAGGAACTGCTGAACTTCTGCGCCCGCCTGACCCGCAACCGGGACGCGGCGGCCGACGTCGTGCAGGAAACCTATGCCCGGGTACTGACGGCCCAGCAACAGGGCAGCCGAATCGCAGAACCGCGTGCCATGCTCTACCGGACGGCGCGCAACCTGATGATCGACCAGCATCGCCATGTCGCCCTGCACCAGGGCACGGCCTCGCTCGACGGCACCATCGACGCCGATACCCTGGTCGGCCCGAGCGCCCAGGAGCCCGAAGTCGCCGCCATGTCGCAGCAGGCCGCACAGGTCCTGCTGGCTGCCATCCAGGGGCTCCCGCCACGCTGTCGCGAAGCCTTCGTGCTGCATCGCTTCGATGGCCGTTCACATGCCGAAATCGCGTCCATGATGGGCATCTCGCAAAAAATGGTGGAGCAGCACATCCGGCTGGCCATGCAGACTTGCCGGCGCGAACGACGCGCCTGGGAAGCTCGCCATGCCCCTTGCACCGATACCCATGGGGCCGCCTAAAATAGTCACTGTCATGACTGCTTCCCCTTCTTCTCCCTCCGCCTGTACGGACACACCGGAACAGACTGCGCTGGACTGGTTCATGCGCAGCCGGAATGGCCTGGATGCTGCGCAGCGCCAGGCGCTGGCGCAATGGCTGGCCGCCGACCCGGCCCATGCCCAGGCCTATGCCGAATGGCAGGAAGACTGGAACGACCTGGACGCATTGCCTGTGCAGCAGCAGGATGCCTTGCTGGCTTCGGCACGGAATGCATGCCAGCCACCCGCAGCACGGCACCTCACACAACACGCCGGGTTCTGGTCACGTCGCTGGCAATTGACCGCCCTGCTGGCCACACTGCTCGTGGCGCTCCTGCTGTTTCAGTTGCCAGGCACGGCATCGCCTGCTTTCGCGCAAAGCTATGCCACCCTGCCCGGCGAACAGCAGGCCGTCGAATTGCCGGATGGCAGCCGGATCGATCTGGATACCGATACCCGGATCAGCGTGGCACTGTTTGACGGGCATCGTGAGGTACGCCTGATACGGGGCCAGGCCATGTTCCAGGTCGCCGCCGATACCGCCCGCCCCTTCACCGTGACGGCAGATGCAGCACGCATCACGGTAGTCGGCACGCAATTCTCGGTACGGAATACGCCCGGACAGCCCGGTGCGGATACCCTGCGGGTTGCCGTGGCATCGGGCCATGTGCGCGTGGCTCCGGAAGGCAGCAGTTGGCTGCCCTGGCGTGCCGCATCGCAGATCGACCTGACCGCCGGCCAGCAATTGCGCCTGGACACCCTGCAGAGCACCCGGCCCGAGCCGGCCATCGCGGCCGACATCGGTGCCTGGCGCAACCACAGCCTCAGTGTCGACGACACACCGCTGTCCCACGTCCTCGCCGAATTCGCTCGCTATGGCCATCCGTCACCGGTACTGGCCGACCCCGGCATTGCCGCACTACGGATCACCGGGACGTTCGACACGCAGAACATGGCAGGCTTCTATCGCCTGCTGCCCCGGATCCTGCCCGTCCGCGTCGAGGGACAGGACACGGGTACGCCCCGTATTACCGGTTCCCACTGACAGGCACCGGACAAGCCGGCCCGGACTTGCAGACGGGCCGGCTTGTGCTCAGAATTCCAGCGTGGCGTTCAGCATAAAGGTACGGGGAGCACCCAGCACCAGATAGCCGTTGTTGGGATAGCCGCCTACCGAAGACCAGTAGTCGAGCCCGGTCGCATTCTCCAGGCGGGCACGGAGGGTCAGCAGCCGGTCGCCGATGTCCATCATGTAGCTGGCCCCCAGATCCAGCCTGACCCAGCCCGGCGCGCGCAGCGTATTGGCCACGTCCGCATAGCGGCTGCCGGTAGCGATCACCCGCGCATTCAATGCAAGGCCGTCCGTGCCGGGCACATCCCATTCGACACCCAGGTTGGCCTGCCGGGAAGGCACACCGATCACCCGCTTGCCGTCATGCGCGGGATTGCCGGTATTGCGTTGCTTGGCATCCAGCAGCGTGATACCGCCCAATAGCCGCAAACCCGGCCAGGCTTCGCCGTAGAGCATCAGTTCGGCACCACGATGCCGGTTCTTGCCCGCCTCACGGAACACCCTATCCGTACCGACATAGCCACGCGGCTGCTCGGTCGTGAACAGCGCCAGGCTGCCGCCGATCTGCCCGCCATCGTATTTGAGGCCGATTTCCTTCTGCTTGGAGACATAGGGCGGCAAGCGTTCTCCGGCATTGATGGCCGTGCCGTTGGATGGTGCACTTTCTCCCTGCGCCAGACTTTCGATGTAATTGGCGTAGACCGAGACACTGTCGTCCAGCTTGTAGACGATACCTGCCACCGGGCTGTTGTGACTGTCGTCGTAAGGATTGTCTTCCGGCAGGGAGCGGGCATAGTTGTAGGCCGTGCTCCGCAAACGCTGATGTCGCAGGCCCACGATCAGGTCGAGCCGGTCGTCGAACAGCGACATCGTATCGCCCAGCGTGAAGCTGGTCAGGCGCGTATGGTTGAACAGACCGGGATCACCCAGGTCGCCGCCACGAAAGGCATTTGCAGAAAAAGCCGGGCGATCCCAGTACGTCGGATCATAGATATTGGTGGCCAGCGTATTCATGAAATCCATGACGATGGCATTGCGCTCCTCATGGTCATAATGCGACACCGAAGCCACCAGGTCATGACGCACCGAACCTGTCTGCAGTGCAGCACGCACGCCGACCTCTCCGGTCCAGACATCGTCCCGGCGTCGGTTGTCGAAACGGTAGGCGCTGGCCTCGCCCGTCTCGGCATTGCTGACCGTCACACCGGCCAGCGAGTTGAACTCCTTGCCACGTCGTGCCCCTATGGCAGCCCAGCCCGTCACCGCATCGTTGAAGTCATACTCGGCCCGCAGCGTGCCAAAGAAATCCTCCTCGTTGGAACGTGTCCAGGGCTGTGCATAGTTGTGTCGCGCATCGGGTGCCACCGGCACACTATCGACGCCACTCAGCGACACGTTGGGACGCATGCCGCTCAGGCGATTGTTCTGGTAGCCCGCATCGGCCGACAGGCGCAGGCGCTCGCCGCGCCAGTCCCAGCCCAACGTCACCAAGTCCAGTTCGACATGCTCGCCATCGATGGCCGTATCCCCATCGCGACGGGCGACATTGACGCGCAACCCGCTGCGCTGGTCCTCGCCGAAGCGGCGGCTGAAGTCCGCCGCCACATAGGCCTGCCCGCCACTGGCGGTGCCCAGCGTCACGGAATTCAGTGGCTCACTGGCTGCCCGCTTGGGCAGGATATTGACCGTACCGCCGATCCCCATGCCCGATGGTGCCGCCCCATACAGGAACGCGCCGGCACCTCGCATAACCTCGACGCGTTCGATCATTTCCGCCGAGGTGAACTGGCGTGGCAACAGGCCATACAGCCCGTTGTAGGCAATATCGTCAGAGGTCGTCAGGAAGCCCCGGATGAAATACGTCTCCTGGAAGTTGCCGAACCCGCGTGCCGTCCGCACCGAGGGATCGTTCTGCAGCACATCGGCCACGCTGCGCGCCTGCTGGTCCCGGATCAGACGGTTGGTATAGCTGGTCAGGCTGAAAGGCGTATCCATATTGTCGCGGGCACCCAGCACGCCGACCCGACCGCCGCGTGCCACCTGGCCACCGGCGTATTCATCCAGCAGGCCACCGGCCGAGGCATCGGCACTGGCCTGGACTGTGATCGCAGACAACTCACCACCATGATGCAAGGCACTGGCGCTGTCTTCGGTACGGGATATCACGATCGCGCCCTCTTCGATCCTGAAACCGAGGCCTGTACCCGCCAGCAGGCGCTCCAGCGCCTGGGCAGGGGTCAGACTGCCCTGCACGGCAGGTGCCGTCCTGCCGGCCACACTGTCAGGACGAACAATCAGTTCCAGCCCGGTCTGGCGGGCAAACGCATTCAGCGCCTGCGCCAGCGGCTGCGCCGGCAGGGATACCGAGACTGGCGTATCGGCTGCGGACTGGGCCACAGCAGGCGACGCCAGGATCAACAGCGTGGCGCACAGGGCACCGGCCCCAGGAAAAATATGCTTCATGATGCAGACTCCGGAAAGATTCAGGGCAACTGGATGCGTGCCACGCTGCCCTGGCCGCTGGCGAAGCGGTCGGGCGTGAAGGGCGTCTTGACGGTGACGTAGAGGTGGCTGCCGTCGGCATCCAGCGCCAGGCTGTTGGGGTTGGGCGGCAGGTGGTGCGTCTGCAGCACGCGGTAGTCGGTGGCATCGAGGATGCTGACGGTGCCCTGCTCGCGGTGGCCGATGTAGAGCTGGTTGCGCGCCGGGTTGAGCAGGATGTCCATCGAATCGCCCACCGGCAGGCGGGTGATGACGCTGCCGTCGCGAGCATCCAGCACAAAGGTGGTCTTCTGCTGCGAGTGGTCGGTCACGTACAGGCGCTGGGCCTTGTCATCGAGCGCCAGGTTCACCAACAGCGCCTTGGCATCGCCCGCCGGTTTCCAGCGCTGCTCGATGGTGTGGGTACGGGTATCGATAACCAGCACTTCGCCATCGCCGTTGGCGGAGTAGAGGCGATGCTGAGCCGGGTCGAGCAGCAGTCCTGTAACCCATTTTCCGGCATTCCCGATGGTCGCGCGCACAACCATGGTATCGGCATCGATGGCCCAGATCATGCCGGGGTCACCGACCCCACCGACATACAGCAGATTGCTGCCGGCATCATGGACGACAGTACGCGGGCCATAGTTCGAGCCATCGGTACTTTTTTCAGTGAATTTCAGGCGCGCCAGCACCTTGCCTTCCTTGAGGTCGATCTTGCTGACGGCGCTGGCCAAACTGTTGGTGACGAACAGGGTGTCGCCGGCAGGGTTGAGCGCCAGGCCGAAATTCTTCTCATCGGTATGGATAAGCCCCCTGGTGACCAGGGTTTCGGGATCGAGCTGATAGATCACGCCGCCACGGACACCGGGCTGCGCTTCGGTCGATGCCACATACAGCGACTGATTGAACGGGCTGTAGCGCACCTGATACAGCCCATGCGCCAGGTCACGCCGCAGCGCCCCCTCGGGTGAGAGCTGATAGGCCTGGACAGCAACTGGATGAGCGGCATTCTGCGCGGCTTGAGCCTGGGCCGCAGCAGGGCTGGCCCCGATGAACAGCGTGGCGACGGCAACCGCCGCACATGTGAAACGGATAGGAAACATAACGGACTTCTCCAATGGATACCGGAAGGGGTTGTCCATGGAGACGAACGAGGGCGATAAAACCCTATGTGCCAATCAAAAAGATTTTTGTTTTTCTGCTACCGTATCGGCGCATCGGCATGCGTCCCGGCCGATATCGCCCAAAGGAGTTTCCATGACCTCACACCCGAACCCGCTGCTGCGCCTGGCCCGCACGGCACTGCTGCTGGCCGCCTGCGGCCTTTCCACCACGGCTTTCGCCACCAGCGAAGCACCGCAGTTACCCCCTGCCCCCGGCGATGCCCAGCAATATCAGTTGACCCAGGAAGGCGCGCTGCGCCGCGAGCTCAGCCCCGGCATCTACCAGGTACGCTACAGCCCGTTCAACCAGTCGCTGTACGTCGCCGCGGCAGAATCCCGGCCCGGCGTGCAGGGTGGCGTGATCTATCAGCTCGACCCCGATACCCTGGCCACCAGGGGGCTGATCCATACCGACGAGAAGAATTTCGGCCTGGCCCTCAATCCGGCGGGCGACACCCTGTTCGTCACCAACAGCCTGGCCGGAGCCGTCAGCAAGATCGACCTCAAGGAAGGCAAGACGCTCGGCCGCATCCGCTTCACCGAGAAAGGCAAGGATGGCTGGCCCTATGGCCCCCGCAGCGCCATCTACAGTGCCGGCAACGACACCCTGTATGTCGGCGGCGTGGGCGATCCCGGCCTGATCTGGGCCATCGACCCGGCCGACATGACCCTGCGCACGACCATCGAAAACGCCGGCAAGTGGATGACCGGCCTGCTGCTCGACCCGGCACAGAATCGCCTGTACGCCGCCAACGGCGACGGTGAAGTGCTGGTCATCGATACCCGCACCCACGCCATCGAGCAGCGCTGGAAACCGGCAGGCGACGCCAAGGCGCTGCTGCTGAACCTGGCGCTCGATGACAAGGCCCAGCGCCTGTACGTGACCGACCACTCGCAGCAGAAGACCACCTTCGTGCTGGACGCTCGCGACGGCAGCGTCATCACCCGCCTGCCGGTGGGCGACTCGATGGACATCCTGCTCAACCCGGCGCGCAACCAGCTCTACATCGGCCACCGTGACCAGGGCACCGTCAGCATCCTCGATGCCACCGACTACCGCGAGCTGCAGACACTCCACCTGCCGCCCAACCCCAACAGCCTGGCGCTGGATGCCGACGGCAGCCACCTCTACGTCACCGTCAAGACGCCCTTCACGCCTGACCGCTTCGCCAGCGGCCCGGGCAGCGTGGTACGGATCGAACTGCCCTGAGGCACCCGGTTGATGCCAGCCTTGCACGCTGGCATCAACCGCACAGGGAGACGCCCGATCATGTCCGATGAAGCGAAACCTTCAGTTTCCAGCGCCATTCATGAAGCCCTGGTGATATTGGACTCGCTGGAGTCCAATAACCACACACAGGGCAGAACCGTTTTCAAATCAGCCATCGGGGTTCTGCAAAGCGATGCCACAGGAAAATCCGAGCTGAAGGCCCTGTATATAAATTTTTGCGGCTACCTGCTGCATGGCGAATACACAACGACCGAGCATCAGGCCATCCTGAAACTGCTCGATCTGTTGGCAATCCTCGCGAACGACTAGCCCGGCAACAACGCACCCGCCAGCCTGCGCAGCCAGGCTGGGCGCTCTTCGGTATCCAGCCAGTTCTTGACGACCAGGCCCAATTCGGTATCGCCCGAAATACGCAGGCGACGCTGGAAGAACAGGGTATCGGCGTCCATCTCACCCTGCATCATCACCAGGAAATCGGCGGCGCAGGCACTGAGCGACAGATCCTCGTCCTGGCCCATGCAGGGCCGGAAGCGGCCCGCCACCACACGAAAGCGACTGGCCACGCCCAGATCCTCGACCCGAATCAGGAAAACCTTGCCCTCCAGTTCCTCGGGCGGATTGAGCCAGTGCATCATGCGCGCCACCTCCAGGCCGGCGACGAAATGCAGCGACACAAACGGCTCCGGCAGGCGTGCGCCCACCTTGGCAAGGAAAGCCGGCAACCGCAAGCGATTCTGTTCCATGATCATGTTGCTCTACGCCTCCCTGGCGACGTTGACCTCATTGGCCGCCGGCTCGACCCATTCGATGCCGGCCCGACCATACCAGTATCCATTGCAGCGCTCCATGCCCTCGGGCAGCGGAATGCCTGCCGCCAGCGCCTGTGCAGGCGTGCTGCCCCGACGCATCGCATCCAGCGCCGCCACCGCCTCGAAGGTACCGCGCGACTGCGGACTGACCCGCAGCACGCTCACACCCATCTGCGCCAGGATCGCTGCCTGGTCGAGAATATCCATGCAGCCGGCCGACTGCGTCTGGATGCCGTTGATCGCCAGGAACTGCTGCGACTCGCGCGTTTCCATCAACAGCCCGTCGGGATGCTCGATACAGCGGAACCCGCAATCATCCTTGCGCAGGCGGAAATGCCGTGCCGTGAAACAGCGTGCCGAGAAAGCCAATGGCAGTCGTCCCCATACCGCGACCTCCGTCTCCAGGCCCGCCGGGGTTTCCTGCAACAGCAGCCGCAGGCTCTCGCGGTCGTTTTCCAGTGGCATGACATAGCGCACGGCACCCAGTCCATGCAGCCAGGCCAGGGTATCGCCGTGGTAGGCGTTCATGTAGGGGCCGGCCACGAAAGCGCGTCCCTGCAGATGCCGCACCGCACCCACTTCATTGGCCTCGACCAGCCAGTCCTGCTGCGCACAGAGCTTGCGCAGCGCCTGGGCATCGCTGCCCGTCTCGATCAGCGTCTGGGTCGACAGCACTGCGGTCTTGCCGGCCTGTGCCAGCATATCGGCCACGTCGACCCAGTCGGCTGCCCGCAGCTCGTGACGCCGGCTACAGACCGTCTCGCCCACATAGACGATATCGGCCGGCCCCTCGGCCACGGCCTGATAGAAATCGAATACCGACTGGCGCGGCCAGTAGTACTGCAACGGTCCCAATGCAATCCTGAACATCATTCCACTCCTTACTTCCAGGGCCGCTCGAACGCGCCCTGCGTGACCTGCGTACCCTCGGCATGGCGAGCCAGCGTCGTCATCCATTCCGGCCGGGCTGAAAAGCGCGTCGACTCCTGTGCCACCCCATCCAGTGCAGCGCGCAACGTCGACACCACCTGGGCCACATAGGCCGGACTGCGCTGGCGCCCCTCGATCTTGATGGCGCGCACACCCATCTCCTGCAGGCGCGGCAGCAGGCTGATCGCATTCAGACTGGTGGGTTCCTCCAGGGCATGATCCTCCTGCCCATCGATACGAAAGCGCCCCTTGCAGATGGTCGGATAGGCCGCCGCCTCGCCCGGCGCATAGCGGTCCACCAGCAGACCGTTCAGGCGCGCATCGAGCGTGCCATCACGCTCGGTCCAGCGCACCGCATGCGCGGGCGAACAGACACCCTTGTTGTTGGGCGAATCACCCGTGGCATAGGAAGACAGCAGGCAGCGCCCCTCGGCCATCACGCACAGGCTGCCGAAGCCGAACACCTCGATCTCGACCGAAGTGCGCTGCGAAATTTTCTCGATCTCCTGCAGCGTCAGCACGCGAGGCAGCACCACGCGCTGGATGCCGAACTGCTCGCGCATGATTTCGATGGCATCGGCATGGGTGGCCGATCCCTGCACCGACAGGTGCAGGCGCAGGTCAGGATAACGGCGGCTAGCGTAGCCCAGCATGCCGGGGTCGGCCATGATGAGCGCATCCACGCCCAGATCATGCGCGGCATCGACCGCATTGCGCCATTCCTGCGTGCGTCCGGCCTGGGGAAAAGTATTGATCGCACACAGCACCTTGCGGCCACGCTGATGCGCCAGCGCCACCCCGGCGCGGATATCGTCTTCCTTGAAATTGAGGCCCGCAAAATTGCGGGCATTGGTAGCGTTCTTCAGTCCGAGATAGACTGTATCCGCTCCGGCATCCAGCGCAGCCTTGAGGGCCGCCAGACTGCCTGCAGGTGCGACCAGCTCCATGCGCTGGGCACCCGATTGATGAGATGACATGACCGGCACTCCAGAAATTCTTCGTGCCGGACAGTCTAGGCAAGCGCTTCGGGATCGTGATTGACGGGCGTCAACCTCATTTCTAAAGCGGCGATCCCACCGCCTTCTTCAATCAACTCCGGATAAAAACACAATCCATCGTTAATATTTATCAACCTTTACACAGCCGGGTGCGTGCTCGGCGTGGTGCCGGCAACCAGCGGTTCCGTCAGGTGATCCACCGGATCCTTGTCATGGCCGGGTTCACCATTGAGCACTGCCGTCAGTTGCGACTTGTCCAGCTCGCCTTCCCAGCGTGCCACCACGATGGCAGCCACGGCATTGCCCGTCAGGTTGGTCAGGGCACGGCATTCGGACATGAAGCGGTCGATGCCGAGAATCAGGGCCATGCCGGCCACGGGCACGTCAGGCACCACCGACAGCGTGGCCGCCAGGGTGATGAAACCGGCACCGGTCACGCCTGCGGCCCCCTTGGAGCTGAGCATGGCGACCAGCAGCAGCAGAATCTGCTGCTGCAGCGACAGATCGATATTGCAGGCCTGGGCGATGAACAGCGCCGCCATCGTCATGTAGATGTTGGTGCCATCCAGGTTGAACGAGTACCCGGTCGGCACGACCAGCCCGACCACCGACTTGGCACAGCCGGCACGCTGCAGCTTCTGCATCAGCGTGGGCAGCGCAGCCTCTGACGAGCTGGTACCCAGCACCAGCAGCAGCTCTTCGCGGATGTAGCGGATCAGCTTGAGGATCGAGAAGCCGTTGTAGCGGGCCACGGCACCCAGCACGACCACAACAAAGAAGACCGAAGTCAGGTAGAAGGTCGCCACCAGCAGAGCCAGGCTCGAGACCGATTCGATCCCGTACTTGCCGATGGTGAATGCCATCGCACCAAAGGCACCGATGGGTGCAGCCTTCATCAGGATAGCCACCAGCTTGAAAACCGGGAACATCATGGCCTGGAAGAAGTTCAACACCGGCTTGCCATAGTCACCCACGGCGGCCAGCGAGATACCGAACAGCACGGCCACGAACAACACCTGCAGAATGTCGCCGCCGGTAAAGGGGCTGACCAGGGTGGTCGGGATGATATTCATCAGAAAACCGGTCAGGGTGCTGTCATGTGCCTTCTGCACGTAGGTCTGCACCGCACCGCTATCGAGCGAAGCCGGATCGATGTTCATGCCATGACCGGGGTGCACCACATTGCTGACAATCAGGCCAATGATCAGCGCCAGCGTCGAGAACGTCAGGAAATACAGCATGGCCTTGCCAACCACGCGACCGACCTTCTGCAGATCGCTCATCGCCGCGATACCGGTCGTGACCGTCAGGAAAATCACCGGCGCAATGATCATCTTGACCAGCTTGATGAAGGCATCGCCCAGCGGCTTCATGCTTTCGCCGACATCGGGATAGAAATGGCCCAGCAGGATGCCGATGGTGATCGCCACGATCACCTGTACATACAGGACCTGGTAGAGGCGGATTTTGCGGGGAGCGGTCGGGCGCACGACAATGCCTTCGCCCTGAGAGAGGTCGACCATCTTTTATGTCTCCTGATACCTTGAAACGGGTCCGTATGTTTCGGACAGTTGGAGGGGCAAAAGCAAATTTCATGCCAACCCATGCACCACACCGGATCAAATGCACTGAGACGGCGCAGCGCGCCTTCGCGGACGGCACCATCAGCGCGCACTGCACGCAACCGGTCAGGATTGTGCGAAAATCCGCACAACAACCCAACACAACACGCGGATTCCCACACAGATATGCCAGACACCCCGGCGCAGCCCAGGCCTCTCGACCAGCGCATACGCCATGACTGGTGGCTATTCGGTGCTGTCGGTATTGTCCTGCTGGCACTGGCAGCCATGTTCTCGGGACGGCTGGGCGACAGCCAGGCCTACCAGGCACAGACGGCACGACTGGACAGCCTGGCCTCGGCCAATGCCCGCCTGATCGACAATATCCGCAACAAATTCGATGCCCTGCCCTTTATCCTGGCGCAGGATACGGCCCTCCAGCAAGCGCTCACGCAACGCAACCCCACCGCCCTGGCCGCACTCAACCTCAAGCTGGAGCGCCTGGCCCAGGGTACGGGTGCCAGCGTGATCTACCTGATAGACCATCAGGGCAACACCCTGGCATCCAGCAACTGGGAGGATCGCGACAGCTTCGTGGGCAAGAATTACCTGTTTCGCCCCTACTTCGCCCACGCATTGCAAAAGGGACAAGGTGAATATTTCGCGCTGGGCACATCCAGCGGCCGGCCCGGCCTGTACTTTTCGCGTCGGGTCGATACCGCTCCCGCACGCGAGGACGGCGTCATCGCCATCAAGCTCGATTTCGGCTGGCTGGAACAGGCCTGGCAGCACGCCGGCGATATTCTTTTCGTGACCGACGAACACGGCGTCATCATCCTGAGCAGCGACCCCGACTGGCATTTCCGCACGCTGGGCACCCTGCCGTCCGCCCTGGCCGATAGCCTGCATGCCGACCTGCAGTTCGGTACGGCCAGCCTGAGCCCCCTGCCGCTGGTACCGGGTACGCAGGCCGACCTGCCGGTCCTGCGCAGTGGTACCCAGGAAAGCTATCGCCAGGTCAGCCAGGCCATCCCCGACAGCAGCTGGACCCTGCATGTGCTGTCGCCCACCCGCGCCATGCTGGCCGCCAGCGCCCAGGCGTCCCGCCTGACCGCCCTGCTGGCCACCGCCAGCCTGCTGGCGCTGGCTGCCCTCTGGCTGGTACGCCGCCACCAAAGGTTGGAGCGCGAGGCACTGCAGGCTGCCTCGCAGACGGAACTGGAACAGGCTGTCGAAGCCCGCACCCGGCAGTGGCATGCCGCCAACCAGCGACTGGAAGAAAAAATGCAGGCCCTGGAGCGGTCACGCGCCCGGGCTCGCGACCTGCGCGAACAACTCGAGCAGGCTGACAAGCTGGCCTTCCTGGGCCAGATCTCGGCCGGCGTGGCCCATGAAATCAATCAGCCCGTCGCTGCCATCCAGACCTATGCCGACAATGCCCGGGTCTATCTTGAGCGGGCGGATACCGACGCGGCCGCCCGCAATCTGGCCATCATCACCGACCTGACCCATCGCATCGGCCTGATTACCGGCCAACTGCGACATTACGCCCGCAAGGCGGGCGACGAACCCGGGCCGGTCTCGGTCCGCGCCGCGCTCGACAATGCCATGCTGCTGCTTGAGCCACGCGCCCGCCGCCAGGGTGTGGCCGTCGAGATCGACGATACCCTGGCACCGCTACAGGTCCGCGCCGCCCAGGTCAGGCTGGAGCAGGTCTTCATCAACCTGCTGCGCAACGCCCTCGATGCACTCGGCCCGACCACGGGCGGGCGCATCGGCATAGAGGCGAGCCAGGCCGATGGCCAGGTCAGGATCCGTATCCGCGACAATGGCCCGGGCCTGGATGCCGACATCGGCCGCAAGCTCTTTACCCCCTTCACCTCCAGCCGCAGCGACGGCCTGGGCCTGGGGCTGCTCATCTCGCGCGACATTATCCAGGCACTGGGCGGCACGCTGGTACTCGAATCCACCGCCCCCGACCAGCCGGGTGCCTGCTTCCTCATCACCCTGCCGGAATACACCGCATGACCTCCGCCACCACCCTGCGCGCCGCCTTCATCGATGACGATCCCGACCTGCGGGCCGCTGCCGCACAGAGCCTGGATCTGGCCGGCATTGCCGTTGATCTGTTCGTCAGTGCACAGGATGCCCTGGCGAACCTGCCATCCGACTACCCCGGCGTCATCGTCAGTGACATCCGCATGCCGGGCATGGATGGGCTGACCCTGTTTCGCGCGCTGCGCGAGCGCGACACGGGGCAGCCTGTCATCCTGATCACCGGCCACGGCGATATCGACATGGCGGTCCAGGCCATGCAGGAAGGGGCCTTCGACTTCCTGGCCAAACCCTACCCGACCGAACGGCTGCTGACCTCGATACGCCATGCCGCCACCCAGCGCCTGTTGACCCTGCAAAACCGCAGCCTGCAGCAAGCGCTGCGCCAGACCGGCAACGAACCCCTGATGCTGGGTGAATCCCCTGCCATGCAGCGGTTGCGCAATACGCTGCGCCATATCGCCGACGCCGATGCCGACGTGCTGGTCGAAGGCGAGACCGGCACCGGCAAGGAAGTCGTGGCCTCGCTGCTGCATCACTGGAGTCGGCGCGCCTCGCATCGGCTGGTCGCGATCAACTGCGGTGCGCTGCCCGAAAACATCATCGAGAGCGAACTGTTCGGCCACGAGGCCGGTGCCTTCACCGGCGCGCAACGCAAGCGCATGGGCCGGATCGAATATGCCGACCACGGCACTCTGTTCCTGGATGAAATCGAAAGCATGCCGCTGGCGGCCCAGATCCGCCTGCTGCGCGTGCTGGAAACACGCAGCGTCACACCACTGGGCACCAACGAGGAGCGCCCCGTCGATCTGCGCGTGGTGGCTGCCACCAAGGTCGATCTGGGCCAGCCCGACAATCAGAAACAGTTCCGGGCCGATCTCTATTACCGCCTGAACGTGATCACCCTGCGCCTGCCTCCGCTGCGGGAACGTCGCGAAGACATTCCGCTGCTGTTCGCCCACTTTTGCGCACAGGCGGCACGCCGCTTCAACCGCCCGCAACCACCGGCCGACAGCCGCACGCTGGCCTGGCTCGACAGCCATACCTGGCCAGGCAACGTCCGCGAGCTGGCGCACTATGCCGAGCGTCATGTGCTGGGCGTAGCCGACCCCGGCATGGCGCAATACAGCGCCAGCACCGGGCTGAGCCTGCCCGAGCGCATGGAGCGCTACGAAGCGCAACAGATCCGCAGCGCACTGGCCGCGCACCGGGGCGATATCCGGGCCACACTGGCCGCACTGGGCCTGCCCCGCAAAACCTTCTACGACAAGCTGCAGCGCCATGGCATCAGCCGCAGCGACTTTGCCCAGGAGACAGATCCCGACGCCTGAATCACCTATGGCAAAACCACATATGACACCGTTTATCGGCATAAAAAAGGCATAATATGGCGGATAACATCACATAATACGGATTCAGCCCTCGACGCCATGCTCGCCTTCTCCGCCCAACCGCTGCGCCGCAGGAATCGGACGCTGGCCGAAGAAGCCGTCGCAGCCCTGATGCTTCCCATCCAGCAAGGCGTCTGGCAGACTGGAGACAAGCTCCCTTCCGAGGCCGAGCTCATCCGTCAGCTCGGCGTCAGCCGGACTGTCGTGCGCGAAGCCATCTCTCGCCTGCAGGCACAGGGACAGGTCGAAACCCGGCAAGGCGTAGGCACCTTCGTTCTGCCATCCCCGCTATCGACGGCCTCGCCGGAGACCGATCGGGGCATCACCACGGAAGACAGCGACGCACGCCTGGAGCTGTTTCGCGCCCTCGCCAGTGAAAGTGCCGCCCTGGCGGCATTGCGACGCACATCGGCAGACCTGGCTCGGCTACGCCATGCCGCTTCGCAGCTCAGTCTGGCTCCCGCCGGAAACGAACCGGATACACAGGTGGACGTCCAGCAGGCAGCACAGGCCTTTTTCCACGCACTGGCCGATGCCGCCCGCAGCCGTTATCTGTCACAGCACCTGGCCACGCTCGGCTATATTGCCGGCCCCGAGCCCCTGCCTCCTGCCAACAGCAGCGTCGCGACAGCACAACGCAACTGGATCCGCCAGGAATATGCCACGATCATTGCGGCCATCCAGGCCCAGGATGCGGCGCGTGCACGGCAAGCCATCTGCGAATACCTTTCCAGGACTACGGCCTGACCGGGTGGTCACAGAACCGCACATGCCGGCATGCCAGCCGGATCGTCCGATGCGCGTTTCCATCGCTATAAAATGATGCGTTGCTTCCATAGCCCGTCATACCATCCCGCATGCCTTCACATCGCCGTATACACTTGGCCGCAGCAAGCCTGGCACTGACCCTGGCACTGCCCTGTGCCACCTCTCTTGCCGCTTCCTCCAGCATGATCACCACCACACCTGCCGTCCAGGCCCAGCTCGCCACCACACACCCCAGCACACTCTACATGCATGCCCAGAAACTGTTCGAGCAGGGCCACAAGGATGAGGCCACGGTCTGGTTCTATATCGGCCAGCTTCGTTTCCGCTACCACTTGCTGGCCCACCCCGAGCTGCCCGCCGATGGCGAACCTGCCGTCATGGACGCGCTCAATGCCACGCTTGGACAGCAAATCAACGAATGGGCCGGCGGTTCCACACGCGATTGGGTGGCAGCCATAGACCAGGCCCTGGCCTGGGATGACAGCCATGACAATCCGCTGACGCCAAAAGACCAGTACGCCCCTCAGTTGGCCGAAATCCGCACCGGCCTGCAAGGACTGCGCCAGCATATCCTGGACAACGCCGATACCATTCGCGCAGAGCGCACGGCCAACGGTCTGGACAACCGCTGAACACCATCCCCGCCATGCACGCCATCATCGACCTGACCGATGCCCACACCTTCCCGGCCGTGGTGCGCACATTCAATCAAGCGTTCATTGCACCACTGGGAGGCGAATGGCATGGCAGTTGGGACGCCCTCAACGACTACCTGTCCTGGCCCGAAGCAGAGCACTACACGCTGGAGTTCAGGGGCTGGCACACCTGCCGGGGCCTGACGACGGACGACCGGGTCATGCTGGCCAGCATACTGGCCGACCATCCTGACATACGCGCACTATTTCCCCTGTCTGGACCCGATGCTGCGGAACAGGCCACCTGCCTGCAACGCTGGGCGGCCGACATGCAGCCACGGCGCTGGCGGCTGGTCGAATACAGCGGTGCCGAATGCCTGGGGGCCAGCGACCTGCCCGCCCACGCGGTCGATGGCCGCATTCGCGCGCTCACGGACCAGGGGTTTCATCTGGCGGGCGCACGGCAGGGACAAACCGCCGTGCTGTGTGCCCACGAAGGCACTCCGGTACCGCCGTGGCCCAGTGTCTTCGCGGAGCGCGACCTGATCGGCGGCCTGGATGTCTCGCATCTGGATACGGACGGTCCCATGGATGCCGAACGCCTGGTCAATGGCTGGCAGACCGAGAAGGCTGCCCAGTTGCTGAGTCTGCTCAAGCAGGGCAACCACAGCCAGGCGAGCGCCCAATGGCGTGCGCTGGGCCTGTCAGGCCAGCAGGCCGGGCAGGTGCTGGTGCTGCTCGACCAGGTCTGCACCGATCTGCTCTATACCCTGCTGTTGAGCCTGGATGGTGCTGCTGCCGCAGGCGGCGAGCAGCATGCTTTCGAAGTGCGCAACGAACAGGGTCAGAACCTGTCACCCTGCGGGGAGCTGGAAGCGGCGGCCTACGCCCTGCTGATGGAACGGCGGCCCTGATCAGGAGGCAGGCGTCAGCCGACGCACCTGCAAGGTATCCGTGGCGAACGCATATTCGTATTCATACACGGCCTCCACGGCGTAGGGATCGTCCAGCCCTGGGGCATCCTGGGTCACAATCCCCCTCAGCACCATGTGACCGTCAATCCGGTCAAGCAAGCCGAACGAGGTATGCCCCTGGCGCAGGCCAGAGGCGCGCAGCCTGTCGGGAATGCCGTAGTCGCGGTACAGATTGCCGGACGGAACGATGTAGAAGCCGTCGCGCACAAAGAACGCATTGCGTGCGCGCATGGCGTCAATCGCACCATAACAGGCTGTCCGCAGGGCGGGCTGGCGCTCGGAAACGATGTGCGGTGCCACGACGGCCTTGTCATCCAGGTACCAGAGTGCCGTCGAGCCATCATCCTGACTCTCCATGTAGGTCTGCGGCGTGCCCCGGATAAGCTCGATCGGACCGTGATAGCCCTTGCCCAGCGGATCGGCATAGTCCGCCCGCGCCGAAGCCGGATAGATATCGATCTGTGGCGGCGGTTGCAAACCGGCACGCATCACGCCCGCAAGCCCCCTGGCCATTGCTGCGTCGAACAGCGGCTGGTCGTGCCGCAGCGCACCCATATCGGCAAAATACGCAATATTCCAGCGCGGTTTGCCGTAGGCCGAGTCTGCCTTCAGGGAAAAGAAATCACCTTGCAGGCCCGCTGCCCGCAGGGATGCCAGGGCGTCACGCTGTTGCCGCACGAACGCGTTCTTCTCACGCCGCGCGGCCTCGACCTTGGGCACCAGGGTCTCGGCGCTGTCGTCCTGAGTCAGCCTCACCATGAATGGCTCGCCATCGGCCCGGTCGCGCACATACAGACCGTAGACGCCCTTCCAGCGTGCCAGCGGTTCCGAAGAACCGAGCTTGCGCAACGACAGAACCTGCAACTCGCTGCCAAAGCGATCCTGCACGGTGCGCTCGAACATCCGCGCCGGCCCTCGGCCGGCGCAGGCTGCCAATGCGCCCAGCAGCAGGCAGGCCACAAAGGCCAACAGCAGCTTGGATGTCATGCTCAATTGGCCAGGCCTGCCGCCTCGGCCTGCTGGTCGGCATGATACGAGGAACGCACCATCGCACCGACGGCAGCATGACTGAAGCCCATGTCGTAGGCCTCACGCTCGAACATGGCGAATGTATCGGGATGCACATAACGCAGTACCGGCAGGTGATGCTCGGACGGCTGCAGATACTGCCCGATGGTCAGCATCTCGATGTTGTGATCCCGCATGTCGCGCATCACCTGGAGGATTTCCTCGTCGGTTTCGCCCAGACCCAGCATCAGGCCGGATTTGGTCGGCACATTGGGTTGCAATTTCTTGTACTCTGCCAGCAGCTTGAGCGAGTGCATGTAATCGGCACCCGGGCGCGACTGCTTGTAAAGGCGCGGCACGGTTTCCAGATTGTGATTCATGACATCAGGCGGTGCCTGGGTGAGAATATCCAGCGCCCGATCGAGCCGGCCACGGAAGTCGGGCACCAGCACCTCTATCCGGGTCTTGGGCGACATTTCACGAATCAGCCGGATACAGTCGGCATAGTGCTGTGCCCCGCCATCCCGCAGGTCGTCCCGATCCACGGACGTGATCACGGCATACGACAGCTTGAGTGCAGCGATGGTGCGGGCCAGATTTTCTGGTTCCGCCGTATCCAGCGGGTCGGGTCGGCCATGTCCGACATCACAGAACGGGCAGCGACGGGTGCACTTGTCACCCATGATCATGAAGGTGGCGGTGCCCCGGCCAAAACACTCGCCGATATTGGGACACGACGCTTCTTCGCAGACCGTATGCAGATTGTGTTCGCGAAGGATACGCTTGATATCGTAGAACCGGGAGCCTTGCGAAGCCGCCTTGACCCGGATCCACTCGGGCTTCTTGAGTCGCTCGACCGGTACGATCTTGATCGGGATGCGTGCCGTCTTGGCCTGCGACTTCTGCTTCTGGGTGGGATCGTAGGCGGCCGGCGCGGGTGCCGGAACAGCCGTACCCGTTGCAGTCGTCTGGATCGTTGTCGGAGAGGATTGCTGATCGGCAGCCGTGGTCATGGGATATCCTGGGCAAAGCGTGTGCAAAAGGCAAGTGTAACCGCAGGTGCCCTGCCCCGCATCCTTTCGCGCATGGCAGGCCAGGAATGCGCGACGCGTCCACGGCAAAACGAAGCCAGATATGCACCGGGCGGGCTATCGAAGGGAACCGTACCCCATTGCGCGATGCCCCAACTGGTGATCGATCTGTGCGGCAAGCGCCTGTCCGGCATGCTCGAAATCGACATGCACGCCCAGCGTCGCCAGGTCTACGGTACGCAGACCGGCATAGCCACAGGGATTGATGCCCTGGAAGGGCTGCAGATCCATGTCCACGTTGAGGGCAGCACCGTGGTAGCTGCAGCCATTGCGGATCTTCAGACCCAGGGCGGCAATCTTGGCTTCATCGCCCTCGTGCGTGACATACACCCCCGGCGCACCCGGCTTGCGGCACGCGTCACGCACACCAAAACCGGCCAGCGTGTCGATCACGGCCTGTTCGAGCCTGAACACGTATTCCTTGACGAAAATGCGCGCACGGCGCAGATCCATCAGGCAATAGGCTACGGCCTGGCCCGGCCCATGATAGGTCACCTGTCCGCCCCGGTCGGTCTGCACCACCGGAATATCGCCGACATTGAGCAAGTGCTCCGACTTGGCAGCCTGACCCAGTGTGTAGACCGGCGCATGCTCCACCAGCCAGATATGATCCGGCGATTCGGCAGTACGCATTTCGGTGTAGTCCTGCATCGCCAGCCAGACTGGCGTGTAATGCGATTGGCCAGCCAGGCGATCGATCCGGAAACCGCTCACAGCACGACCGATACCATCTCGTGACCGTTCAGCGCACGGTACAGGTTGTCGAGTTGTTCACGCGAGGTGGCACGCACCACGAAGGTCAGGCCCATATAGTTGCCACTGCTGCTGGGGCGCATCTCGACCGTTGCCACATCGAACTCGGGATCGTGCTCAAGCACCAGCGCAGTCAGCAACTGAGCAAAGTCGGGATGGGCCTTGCCCATGACCTTGATCGGGAAATCGCTGGGATACTCGATCAACGACTGCTCGGGAGGGATTTCCGGAAAAGCACCAGAGGTATCTGTCATGGCAAGGCCTCGTATCGAATGATCAGTTGAACCAGCGGCGCACGGTATCGGCCAGGCGGCCGAAGAAACCGGCGCGCTCGACCGGCGTCAGGACCTGCAGCGGCTCACTGCGCAGCACCTGGCCATCCAGCGTCAGGTCCAGCGTACCGACGCGCTGGCCCTGCGCCAGCGGTGCCACCAGCGGATCGGTGCGGCGTGCCACGGATTGCACATCACCCGCCTTGCCGCGCGGCACGGTCAGCCAGACAGCCTGGGGCACACCCAGGCCGACTTCCTTCTGCTCGCCTTCCCAGACCTGGGCCTGCACGGCAGGCTTGTCGGCATCGAGCAGCTTGACCGTATCGAAATTCTGGAAACTCCAGTTCAGCAGCTTGAGGCTTTCCTCGGCACGGGCGGCTTCGCTGTCGGCCCCCACGATCACGGTCACGATACGGCGCTCGCCGCGCTTGGCCGTCGCCACCAGGCAATAGCCGGCCGAAGAGGTATGACCGGTCTTGAGCCCATCGACCGAGGGGTCGGCCCACAGCAGACGGTTGCGGTTGGCCTGCGTGATGTTGTTGTAGCTGTACTCGCGTTGCTGGTAGTAATGGTAATACTCGGGGAAGTCCTCGATCAGGTGCTCTGCCAGGATGGCCAGATCACGTACCGACACCAGGTGGCGTTCGCCCGGCAGGCCGGTGGCATTCTCGAAATACGACCGGCTCAGGCCCATGCGCTCGGCCTGCTGGTTCATCAGGGCGGCAAAGGCCGGCTCGCTGCCGGCAACTGCCTCGGCCAGCGCCACGGAGGCGTCATTGCCCGACTGCACGATCATGCCCTGCAACAGCTCATCGACAGTCACCGGCTTGCGCGGCTCGATGAACATGCGCGAACCACCCGTCTTCCAGGCGAATTCGGACACGATGGCCTGCTGGTCGAGCGACAGGCGGTTTTCCTTGAGCGCCTGGAACACCACATAAGCCGTCATCACCTTGGTAATCGAGGCCGGCTCGACCTGCACGTCGGGGTCTTTGGACGTCAGTATTTGGCCACTGGTCAGGTCAATGGCAATCCAGGCACGTGCAGCCAGCACCGGTGCGGGCACAGCCGACAGCTCAGCCAGTGACGTCACGGGAGCCTGCGCCTGCTGGGCAACGGTGGTGGCCGGTGCGGCGGTTTCCTGCGCCATGAGCGGTGTGGCCGCAGCCAGCACCGAGGCAGTCATGGCAAGCATTACCATGCGCGCGGTCGGCTTG
>NZ_JBEFDG010000097.1:0-10832 GCF_040137905.1 Corticimicrobacter sp. | reverse complement strand
AAGCCACCGCATCGGGTGGCTTCAATGTCCTGATTTAACAGGGGAAATTCTGGTGGCGCATCCCTGATTCGAACAGGGGACCTGCGGATTATGATTCAGTTTGATGGCAAGGCATTGATGGTGCTTTGTCTTTGTAATCAATTGGTTAGGCCATTCATCTGTCGCTATGGATACGCTATGTTTTGCTATGTGGTTGACGCTTGGTTGACTCTCTTTTACTAGGTGGTTTGTACCGAGCCACTTTCACTAACTTTCGCTTGATATGCCTCAATCATTTCATTAACTCTACGTTTAGATTCGCCTTGGTTTCTAGCAAGAATCTCTGCTCCGGGCTCAAGGAATCGTAAATATCTATAACACTTTTTTTGATTAAATTTCTCTATATTCTTATAAACATCATCCGCCAGAGCACATGCATCTTTAATGCTATTTTCAATAAACTCCCCGTGCTCTTGAAGAAACTCAGATATGAGAGTCTTTAACTGCGGAGGAATGGACGAATCCACCGCAGTTTTATGTAAAACCGAATCATTTTCTCTTCTCAAGTAATACCAGGAGGATTTAGCCTTCTGTGACTCAATCAACACTCGCTGTCGAAGCGAAAATATTTCTGAATTTCGGCTCCTGTACAAAGCATATAAAGATATAAAAAAACTGAAAATTGATATCGCAAGCGGAATAATGCTACCAAGATTTAAGTCCATTGATTGCTTGTTCCTAAGGCAGGTTTGTCGAAGAGTTGCTTCAACAATTGTACAAAATCAACCACTGGACCGGCACACTTCAACGCTCGCCGCTAGGCAGGGTTTCAGGGTCAAAAGCCCCTGCAACCCTACCAACAGCGTGTTTTAACCGTGGTGTGTCAAGGATGCGCTTCGCCGGGTACTCACCCGGTCCCGGCAAGCCGGGCTGCGGCTTCCGTGCCCGTCCTTGACATGGCACACGCAGTCTAGGTAAGTTGCTCTGTTATGTTCTCTCCAACGACAGACAATGCAAGACACGTTACGCCTGCGCCGCTTCAACCTGAATACTCAGGGACGAGACTTCGCAGTTGGCGACATTCACGGCTGTTTCAGCAAGCTTGATGCAGCGCTACGCAGGGTGCGCTTTTCTGCAGAGCGTGATCGGCTGTTCGCCGTTGGTGATCTGGTAGACCGAGGGCCAGAGTCAGCCCTGGTGCTGGAATGGCTTGCGCAGCCTTGGTTTCATTCCGTCTGTGGCAATCATGACCTGATGACATGGCGCCGGGCGTCGGGTGATCCACTGTCAAATATTGACCATTCCGCGCACGGCGGAGAATGGCTCGACAGTCTGGATGAACTGACGCACCAACACATTGCACAAAGCCTGCGTGAGCTGCCGTTAGCGATTGAAGTGGACACGGCAGATGGGCCAGTGGGCATCATCCATGCCGACTTCCCATATGACGATTGGCAGGCCATATACGAACGCCAATTCAGCGCCGAGGACGAAGATACTTGCCTGTGGTCTATCGACCGCTACCGTACCGGGTACAAGCAGCCAGTCCGCAGTGTTCGCGCCATCGTGCATGGTCACATGACAGTGAGCAAGATGGCGCAATTGGGTAACGTGTTTTTCATCGACACCGGGGGGTGGCGCGATGGCGGCAAGTTCACGCTGTTGAACTTGCAGACGTTAAAGGCCGTTTAGTTGGATCGGATGCTTGGCATCCCTTTGTTTTCCGAGCTGAACTCCTGCCGCACCTGCGCTTCTTTGGCGTTCACGCAATTTACTGTGCTGTCCAGTTTGCCAGGATTATTCACGCACTCTTCGATTTTCGCTGCGCGTTCAGTCGGGTTGTCGATGTAGTACTTCACATCATGCTCTTTTTCCGAGCTGCATGCTGACAAGACGGTGACGGCGGCAATGCCAACGAACAGTTTGAACTTCATGGTTCCCTCCAAACAAAAACGGGAAAACCATAGCCCGGTCGTCAATATCATGCAATCCATAAATTGCTGTAGTTTGTAGCGTTGTATGTTGTATGTAGAGCGATACAACACTACAAAGCCAGGTTATTAGCGATTTCACGTACTCGTGAAGAGTCGAAAAGGCTCGCCGCGCAAGCTATCAAATCAATTCACGGCCTACAGGCGGCGCATCTACCCACTCTCTGTCTTCCTTCACTTGAACGGGTGGGTAATCAGAAGCAGCCAGCAGCTCATCCAACGTGTACCGCCGCCGAGGCGTAGCCTGCAACTGCTTTCCCGATTGGTTGCCGTCTAGATGCAGATCCAACGAATCTGCATGATGCTTGTTCCTGATCTGCCTAACCTGCACCGCCACATGGGTAGGCTGATTTGTCTTTTTTTTCATGATCCACGAAGCCTATTAGCGATTTCACGTACTCAACCTATGATGGATCGCTCGGTACGCGTTGTACTTGAAGCACCAACAGGATTTCACTGCTGGACTGCTCATACCCGGTCGTGTGCAGGAACCGAGGCAAGAAGCTCAAACCGTCCCGCGTGTTGGTGTCCTTGCTTTCCGTCAGGCCACCCAGCACGATCACATCGCCATCCTGCATGCCCACCTTCGTTTTCAGCTCTCGCTTGGTCAGCGTGGGCGAATTGTTGACGCCGGTTGTCGTCTTCACGAAGTTGGAGAGCTGCTGCGTGATGTCCAGGTCGATAATGCCTTCCTTCACCACAGGCCGGATGTCGAAGATGACTCCGGAGCTGCGATACTCGACCGATTGTACGGCTTGGCCTGCACCTTGTGGGTACGACAGAGCGCCCAGCACGGGCACATCCTGGCCCACCGAGAAGATGCCTTGTGATCCTGACTGGATGCGCAGCGCAGGCGAGGACACCACCTTGAAGCGGCTATCGCTCGACAGCATGGAATAGACGGCATCCAAGCTGGTGTTCTTGATCTGTATGAAGTTGCCCAGGTTGGTAGCCGTGGAGCCAATACCGATGCCTACATGGCCGCCAAGCAGGTTTGCCAGCAATCCGAAGGCTGATCCCTGCCGGTCAGTGTTGCTGACCTCATAAACCAGCCCACGCACAGCGACTTCGCCAATGCGCCTATCCACCTGTGGCAGCAGCTCGCGCAGGCGTGCGATTTCTTCCTCTGCGCCTGCAAAAACCAGCACGTCGGCAGACTGATCTATCAGCGATGCCGCCGACGAGATTGGTACGTCGCCCTTGGGGCTGGCTTCCGGTGTGGCCCTGACGCTGCGATTGGTGACGAACGATCCCTTGAACAGCGGTGCCAAGGTGCGCGACAGGTACGACACCTCGCGGTACTGCGGCTGGTAGATGTAGATATGCTCGGCTTGGATCGGCGGTTCACCCTCTACACGCTTGCGCACAAAGTCCACACCTGATTTGCGTTCAACCATATAGCCCAGGCTGTCCAGGAAGTACTGCATGAACAGCGACAGCTTGCCCTGGTTGTCCTTGTAGCGGAAGGACACCAGCCGTTCATCTTCCAGCACGTCCGGGGCCAGGACATAAGGTGTGGTCGTGGCCTCGCGGTAGATGAGCTGCACGACTTCGGAAATGCTTGCCCCTTGCAGGTCGAGATTGACCGTCTTCGCGTGAACGGTGCCAGCCAGGGCCAGAGACAGAATGGATGCCAGGATACGCAGTTTCATTTATTGGCCTTTGGAAGTGGGTTTGCTGCCGCTCCAAGCGGTGATGCGTTCGCCATCGACCTCACCGATCATGACGGCACCGCTGTTCTGGAAGTTGGAAGGATGTTCAAGCCGCATACGGCCATCGGTGGACTGAATGACGGCGTAGGCGGTTTTGCCTGCCTGCATGGTGCCGACCAGTCGCCAGGACGTGGACATGGCTTGGCGGGCTTGGGCGCGCGTTGTCGCTGCCGATGCGGGCAACGCTGAATTTGTCTTGGAACCGACGTAACCCGTTGATATGGCTGAATTGTCGGTTTCTGGCTTGCTGCCGAAGAAACCCATCAAGGTGTATACGCTGATGCTGAACAGTCCGATCACCAGGACAGCCAGAATCCAGAGTTTGGGGCTTTTCAGGACGTTCTGGCGATCATCGACTTGCAGTTCCTTGCCCGCGCCGCCGGTATAGCTGCTGTAGAGCGGGAAGATTTGCGGGTCATACCGCTTGTTCTCGACGGCCACGCGGCCTTTTTGCGTGAGCTTGTAGCCTTCCCACATTTCGACGCGGTAGGTCTTGTGCAGGCCCAGCGTCTTGATCTTGGTGGTCTTGAAGGTGACTTCCACCACGACCTTGAGGATACGATGCAGATCGGAAATGTCCTGCACCATCAGCACCAGGTCGCAGCACACCTTGGTATCGGGATGGACGAAGTGACGATGTTCCCGGAAGAACACCTTGTGTTCGGCCAACAGCTTGCAGTCCGTCCCCCAGAAGCGCCATGCCTCATCAATGCAGATGATGTCGCCGGGCTGGCAGAAGGTATCGACATTCTCGCCATAGGGCAGGAAGTCGGCTTTGCCTACGTCCTCGTTCTTGCAATGCACGACTGATCCCAGGCGCTCCGGTGCGATACCGTACTTGTCCTGGCAGTAGGCGCGGATCGCGTCACTGTCGATGCCGTCCACGTTCGTGACCACGCGGCGGCCAGCTTTGACGGCTGGCACGATGACCGAGGATACACATTCATAACTTTTGCCTGATCCCATCAGGCCGGTATAGGCATTGATGGGCATGGCTTATCCAATGATCGGCATACGCCGGATGATGAAGCGCGTGGCATAGGCAGACACCACCATTGCGATGCCAGCTTGTATCTGAAACACGTCCAGGAAATACCAAGTGGCGGCACCAATGCCGGACAGCGCATCATCGACGGCCCCCGTTCCAGGCAGCAACGCAACGATGAAACCGACGAACTCCGAGGTGATGAAGTACAGCGCGAAGAACAGTACGAACTTGACCAAGAGGGAGCGGAACACCCAGGCCAGGACGCTGTTCAGTGCAGAGAGAAGAATTCCGAACATGGCGACCTCACGCGGACAGGACGATGAACAGCGCGATCAGCGCCCAGGCCAGCAGCATGGCGGCCTGGATGATGGCTTTGTTATCGTCGATCAGGGTGCAATGCGCATCGAGCACATGCGTGCCGTACAGCTCAATGGTCGGGCGTGGGCATTCGCCCGCATGTGACGATGGCGTGTAGCCCCGCAGGTCGGGCATCATGTCCAGAATGGGCTGTGCGATTTGCTGCGCCGTGGGTATGGCTTCCAGTGTCGGAGCACCAATGCCAGGGTCTGGGCCAAGATTGGTGACTGGATTGTCTGCGCCAGGATTGGTTGCGTTGCTATTCGGAATGGCTGGCGTTGGTTGTGATGCCGTAGGGTTTGACGGCAGCGCCCAAGGATTCGGCCTGTCATTCGTAACAGGGTTCGGGGAAACGAAATCTCGCACTGTAGGCGCAAGCTCTGGATTGGCTTGCAACCACGGCGCAACATCCTCGGCGGTCAAGGGATTTGATTGCGGGTATGGCAAGCCGTCATAACCCGGTTCAGATGCAGCTTGCTGCCATGCGCGATTGGCAAGGCCAGCCAGCAAAGCGGGATTCAATGGTTGCGCAAGTACTTCTTCGGGCAACGCTTCGATAGCCTCTTGTGGCGTCAAACCGTCGCGGTCATCCACGGCATTTTCAGCGGGGAAGCTGTAGCCAGCACATCCCAGTTCAGCGGCAAAGAATGTACCTTTGGCGCATTGATTTGGTGGCCCGTTCATGTCGAGCACCGCGCCTTGCAATTCACAAAATATATTTGTCGCAGAGTGTGCGCGACATTGAATATTTGGATCTGGCGTTTCCCCCAGAACGGATTTACGACTGAAATATGCCTGTTTTGCCATTGCATAGCCGTCACCTCCCCATGCCTGATGCGAGGTGTAGCGATCAGTCCAAACGGTTGCCCGCCATGCAGGAACACCGGGAGTAATGCCCGATGAAGGGTCACGCTCACCAGCCATATCGCTAGACTGGTCGATCAGCCCGTCATCGCGGAATAGCCAGTTCACCAATGCGTCAAGGCCCAAGCTGACTGCATAAGTGACAGCAGCCCCGATGCCCGCAGCAATAGCTACTGTTGCCCATGCAGGAGCGGTTACGGCCCCCACGGTTACCACTGCTGCGGTACTACCTGCAACCGCAGATAGTCCTGGTGTCGCCCTGGCTACCGTGTTCATAAAACGATGATCGTTTGCAGCAAAGCCGCGCCGTTGCATGCCTTGCTGCAATGTCCCTGAGATGGCGCGTGTGACGCGTTCAGGTTCTGGCGTGGGCTTTGGGAGTGCTTGAGAAAAGACTGGCTGAAAGGAAATCAGCAGCCATACAAAAAACACGATCATGAAACGGTAGAGGCTCATTACTCCAATCCTTTGATCAACGCCCAAGCACACGCAATGCCCCAGGCAAAGATGACGAGATACCAAAGCTGAGTAATCACGATTTGCAAGTTCCAAAGAGGCGGATGCTCAGGCAGGATGGCCAGTCCTGCCTGAGTCAGTCATGCGGCCGGATCAACCGCCACGAATCCAGCGAAGCGCCATCTTGGCGGCGGTCATGGTGGCGTAGATCGCTGCCAGCACACCGGCTACGGCCATCACCGCCGTGATGACATCCGTTGCCTTGAACGCGCCCGTGATCGCGGTCAGGTCGATGCTGCCGGCCTCCTGGGCCATGACGGCACCCGATGCCAGCGTCAGTGCGGTAGCGCCCACAGCAGCGACCACCGGCTTGAGGTTGAATTTCAGCTTCTTCATGTGAAGTTCCTTTTCTTGAGAATTGGGCAGGAAACCGCCTGCCTGTCGGATTTACCTAACCCCTGCGGATCAGGTTCAATACGGTTCCAACACCGCGCCCCAGCAGGAAGAACAGCACCACCACCGACAGCCCCAGGCTGAATACCTGGGTGACATCAGCGGCATTCAGCGTAGGAATCGGATTGCCTGCGGCTTCCAGCGTTTCGCGCTCGATGGCGATTTGCTGGCGATGCTGTACAGGGCAATCCGTCCCGGCTTCGGTGCTGATGTCGCAGTACTGGATATAGATGCGTGTCATGGTTCAAGCCTGGATGCACGGCACATAGATCAGGATGACTACGCCCCGGCCATCCAAGTGATCCTGCACGGCCTCGACGGCGCTTTCCGGTTCCTGGAACGGGTCTGCTGCTGTCAGGGCCATCACGTTGATGACGCCACCTTCGCCATCAGCGGCCAGAAATGAGCCGTCTTCGGTGCTCTGCACCAGATAGCGAGGAACGCACCACATGGTCAGGCCGCCTTCGTGGGCTTCGCCAGCTCGACAGGCTGCAAGCTGGTGATGACGGTCTTTTGCGTCTTGCCGTTGGTGACGATTTCCAGTTCCGCTTCTGCCACCAATGGGAACGGCAGGTGCTTGAGCTTGTGGAACTCCTCGGAGGTGCCATAGTTGTATTCCACGGTGGCAAAGCCCTTGCCCATGCCTTTGCTGTCGTCCAGGTCGGTCTGGACGTAAATCTTGGTGCTGTCGTATTCTTGGCCGCTTTCCAGCTTGCCCTTGGAGCCTTTGACGCCAGCGATGGTGATACGGGTATTGAATTTCATGATGTCGATTCCTTATCCGGCGTCGGTTAAGCCGCCACGCTGGCCGGTTCAGCGGGCTTCAATATGCGTTGGATGCCCTGTTTCAACAGGGCGTTGGGTACGGTGCGCAGGCTGCGCGGTAGCTCGCGGGCTGCATGCTTTTCGATCAGGTCGCCAATCCAGGCCATGCCCTCCAAGCCCGCATCAAATGCGCGGGTCAGATGCACCAGGGATGGGGCGACGGTGGTTTCAAGCCAGCGCAATTTGCGCTTGACCACAGCATCGGTAGTCACGTCTTCCAGCTTGGGCTTAGTCTTGATGCGAATGGCCTCGGACACATCCAGCAGTTCCTGCATGTAGGGATGTGCGCCCGCAAAGTAGGTGTCCGGTTCGATCAGGCATTCCAGCGGCAGGATGCGATCCTGTGACCAGTAGCGCAGCTCAATGCGCCACCAAGACGATTCCATGTCTTTGTAGGCGTGGCCCTTGTCGTAGGCATTGACCAGCTTTGCACCGCGTCGGCCCACGTAGTAACTGCGTGAGTGTCCGGCATCCCAATAGCCATCGGTGCGCCCCTGGGGCCGTCTGCCGTGGTAATCGAAACCGCCATTCATGCAGGCTTCGCGCACACCTTCAACGCCGCCGCATCCACCTTCGAAGAAGTCCAGGGCAATGTCGATGCGAGACAGCCGAGCATTCAGCGGCACCAGGAAGTCATACATGGCCTGACGCCAGCCCGCTTTAGCGAACGTGCAGCCGCTGCCGTTGAGCATGATCAGATAGGTATCGCGCTGGTACACGCCGCCACCGGACACGCTGCCGACTTCCTCACCCTCATCGCTCAGAATGCGTAGGGTGCTGTCGTAGTAGTTGCGGCCTGGGCGCAGGTCGCCCACCTGAAAGCCAGTGATCGCGGCCACTTTCTTGGCCAGGATCGCCATGACCTGGACTTCGGTGACGAACTCACCTTCATGGTGTTCGTTACTCAGCGTCCAGAACAGGGAATTGAACAGATCGGTTCCCTTGATCGTGGTCGAAACCCAATCCACTGAGCAGCGGTCTTTGCTGGTGGCCTGCGCCTGGGCCAAGGTCATTTTGACGCGACGGCCTTCGAGCACCAGCTTTTCGGTTTTTGTCAGTCGATGACTCATCGTTTCACCTCAATACCAACGCCTATTCCGTTTCTCCCCGTTTTACTCGGGGGGGGGCCGCTGCCTGCTGTCGCCCCGCGGCTGTCCTCGCGGAGCTGCGGGCAGGCGCGGGCCGACAGCGGTTCGGAGCGTGCAGCCGCCGTGTGCAATGTGGAGCCGCTGCCAGCCAGTCGGGCGTACTGCACCATGCCTTTGTTGAGCAGCTCTGGCCAGAAATCGAGCTGGGTGCGCTTGGGTTTGACGGTGCGGAGCTTCATGCCGATTTCCCCATGCTGATGAGCAGACGGGCGCGGTCGCGCAGTTGTTGGGTCAACAGGAACATGCCTTCGTAGATGGCATGGGCTTCGGGCATTCTGTTGGCGTCGGTCAGTTGGTTGCGCAGCGTGGCGAGCGTGCGCAGATGCTCGGCATCGGTGACGACCAGATGGGCAATGGGACTCATCACAGTGCGAACTCCGCTGCCCTTTCTGCGGCCTTGATGCGGATGGCTTCCACATTGATGAACACCCGCTTACCGACCTTGATCGTCGGCCAGTAGCCACGATTGCACTGTGCCTGGAAGACAGAGTGTTCGATACCCATTGCTCGGGAGAAGGCAAGCGGCGTCATGAGTGGCATAGTCAAGGCCACCTTGTTTGCAAAATCCTGATCTATCGTCATAATCTAGCCTGAAACACCAACCAACTATGGAAATAATCCATGATTGAATGGATTATGACCAGAGGATAAGCCTGTGTCAAGACCCCGCACACACGATTTTGTGATCACAATCGAGGATCGGCTTCGCACCCTGATAAAAGAGGTCACGAAAACTGATCGGAAATGGAAGGAAATGGAAGTCGCCACCGGCATCGCAGCAGCGAGCTGGGTAGATTTCAATAGAGGGAAAAAGCGAGCAACCGCCGAAATGATTGAGGCGGTCTGCTTGGCATGGCCGGAACACGCGTTGTGGCTTACCGCAGGCTTTGAAGACCCAAAGTATGGTCACCTGTCACCGGAGCATAAGGAAGTACCCAAGAGCAATACTCTGTACTTTCAGGCGGTTCTTCACGAACAATCGCTGCGTCAGAAATATGCTGATGAATGGGTAAAGAGTGACTTGGGAGACGATTTCAATTTGCAGAATTTCTCACCGTTCGATAGCCAGTTTTTAGTACGAAATGTGCATCACCTACTGTCGCCTGTACCTCAAGACTTGAATGCAGCACGAGCTCACACTATTCGTGCTGAAAAGATGAGGCAAATTGACCTGATCACTGAAAACACTATCCCTGTATTGGACTACGAGGAGACAGAAGCAATTCTTCCGGCCTTGCAGCGGATGCTTGGAAATTTGGCAAAAAGTCACCAAGTCCACGATGAAGAGACGACATTCACCCTGAATGAAGAACGCATTAAGCAAGTTCTGGAAGAGGTAAAGGCGTCAATTGAAAAGCATAAAAAACAAACAGACTTCATTGAAAAATTGCGTGCGGATTTGAATAAGCTGTGAGCATTAGCAGGACAGAGAAAGGATGGCTGGTCGATATACAGCCTGGAGGAAGAGGTGCGAAACGCCTACGCAAGACGTTTCGCACCCAGGCGGAAGCCAGGAATTGGGAAGTGTGGGTCAAGTCGAATGCCAACAATCAGGCCGACTGGATGCCCGAGAAGAAAGACCTACGGCGATTGGATGAACTGGCTGCCATCTGGTTTGACCATCATGGCAAAGAGCTGCGGGCAGCGGAAGATACCTACAAGCGGATCAAGGCTGCCATCGCTGCGCTGAAAAATCCCATTGCCAGCGAGTTCAATGCACAGGTGTTCGCGGGATATCGCACTCAACGCCTGGATGCAGGAATTTCCTTGAACACCGTAAACCGTGAGCACGCATACATGCGGGCCATGTTCAATGAGCTGATCAGGCTCGGCGTATGGAAGCGTGATAATCCGCTGAAAGACCTGCGGCAGTTCAAAGTGCAGGAAAACGAGCTGTCGTTCTTGACCAAGGAGCAGATCGACGCGCTACTGCCTGAACTGAAAAAATCCACCAATCCGCATGTTGATCTGGTATCGCGCATTTGCCTTGCGACAGGCGCTAGATGGAGCGAATCCGAACAACTGCAACCGCAGCAGGTTCGACAGCGACTGATCCAGT
>NZ_JBEFDG010000096.1:0-57093 GCF_040137905.1 Corticimicrobacter sp. | reverse complement strand
GTGCAGCTCCACTACCAATAAAGGCCTTGGAGCCTTGCGTATCAGCCTCCCGCTTCCAGCGAGAGAGCAAGTCCGAGGCTATACCCAACTCCCGAGCGACCTGGGCACAACTGACATCCGACCGGCGCACCTGTTCAACCGCTCCCGCTTTGAATTCGGCACTGTATTTCTTGCGTTTCATCACTCATACTCCTTTGCGTCCTGTATGACGCGTTTCTGAAGTGTCCGTCTTAACGGGGTAGGACCCGAGCAGTCCCATGCCAATGAAAATATGCGCCAGATAAAGGCTCAGCGTCATGCGTCCGGCAGGCAGCATCCATGTCCATGGGCCATTGGGCCAATGGCGTTCAATCAGCAGGCAGGCGCTGATGGCGATGCTGGCCGAACCCATGCCAAGGAGCAGGTAACCGGGGCCGGGTGGCAGGGGGCCTGTACCCAGCAGCCAGGACCATTGGCTATCTTGACCCAGCCAGGCCAGCAGGAAGGCTGCCCCTGCCATCGACAGGCCGGTAGCCGCCAATGCCCATTGGGTGCGTACATGTTGCAGCGGCAGGTGTGCCAGCAGCATGCCGTACAGCAATAATGCCAGCCAGGGGAGTACGGGGTGGAAGCCGTTGAAAAAGGTATTGCGGAAAAAACCGTTGGCCGTCCACAGGTCGGTATATTGCAAGGTGGTCCAATCCCAGCCTGTGCCGTAGTCGAGATTCAGCAGTGCCCAGTTGGAAAGCCCGGCCAGACTCAGTATGCCCAGGCACAGGGTGCGTTTTCCTGATTGCAGCCAGGGCAGAGCCAGCAGGAAATAGAACGCATAGTAGTGGATGATGTCTGCGGGAAAGACCAGCAGGTTGAGCAGGCCGATAAGCAAGAGAAACAGCGCTCGTCGTGTTGTCCAGTACCGTGCAGCGATCGGGGCCTGCGTACGCGTTGCCAATGCCAGACCCAGGCCGGCCAGGACGACAAAGGTGGCGGAAGCTTTGCCTTCAAGAGCAGCGAACAGCCATTCCAGCCAAGCTGGCCCAGGATAGACAGGGTGCAGGGCCAGCCGGAAATTGACCAGAATCATGCCGGCCAAGGCCAGATAGCGTGCCAGATCCAGGCCTGCGATGCGTCCGGATTTCAAGATAGTTTGCCTGTGTGGCCTGTCGTGGCTGGATAGGAAGTTACAATATTACGTAAGATTTTAAATTGCAACCTGCCGTAGAGGAGTGGTACCTGTCGTGGATACTATAGTTGATGTCATCGCTGGCGTGCTCGGCGTCTATTTCATCATCGCGATGCTGATGTTCTTTCACTGGTTCTATTTTCGCAAGGGAAGCCCGAAAAAGTCGTTGATACATATCGGTATTTCCGTTGCGTTGCTGTGTGTGGTGGTGGGCGTCCAGATGCTGCGCTGGCAGAGCATCAATGCCGAGCTTGCGGCCGAAAAGGCTGCGCAGGCACCCAAGCCTGTCGTCATTGCGCCGGAGTTGCTGGCGATCCTGGTGACCAATGCCGATCCTGCCTCGCTTGATCCGTCGCAGGTTGCCGCCGTGGCCGCGCTGGCCGAGCAGCGCCTGGGCGAAGCCGGTACGCAGCATGCTGCAGCGCTCAAGCAGTATTTCGTCTATTACCACAGCAAGCTGGCAGAGAAGACCGTGCCCGAGACGATTGCAGGCATCAATTTCGATGCACAGCGCCGCAATGCCGAACGCATGCCCTGAGCGGGCGTGACGGTGTCTGCCCGGGGCCACGTCCAGACCCGGCAGGATACGGCGTGGTACGCTATTCGGGACACAGCCTGCGGATGCGATGCGTCGTTTTCCAAGGCTGGCCCCGAATAGACAGGAGTTGAACCATGCGTCTTTTGTTGGCGATCTTTCTTCCCTTTACCGTATTTTTCACGATTGGCCGGCCGATCGCGGGCATCATCTGCCTGCTGCTGCAGATTACCCTGATCGGCTGGGTTCCCGCCGCGCTCTGGGCGGTCTATGCCCTGAGCCAGTACAAAACCGACAAGAAGATCGAAGCCTCGTTCCGCGGGCGTTGATCTGTCTTTGTCCGGCCCCGGCTGTGATGGGCATGGCCGTGCGGATGTACGTGAGCAATGCCTTGCAGCCCTGGCTCAGTCGTACGTCATTCCCATGCAATTTCGCCATTGCGCAGCGTCGGCACTAGGATCGGGCTGCCTTCGAAACAGGTTTCGAACAGCCATCGGGAAGGTTGAAACGACTCAGGAGGCAGGCCATTCCGCTGCCAGTCTTCACGGTAGCGCTGATCGTCCGGCAGGCGAAACTGGGCAATCCAGCCCGTGTCGCACAGCATTTCCCGGCCTTGTGACGGCCCTTCCGCCTGTACGGTAAAGCGCCGGGGTTGCGCCAGCTCCATCAGCGGCGGTGCCGTCTGGACGGCGGACACCCATGCAGCATTTATGGCCTGTGGCGCGGGAAAGCGCATGGCCTGTACAGCCCGCAATGTCACCGGCCAGTCGGGCGTACCGGGGTCAAGTGGGTCGTCACGCAGCAAGCGGGTGCCGGCAGGGAGCATGATTTCGCCGAATGTAGACGCGGCCTGTACGGTGACATAGCGCCGGGCCTGCCGGTTGGCATCCAGCGCATCCTGGCCCCGTTGCTGCAGCCAGATGTTTATCCAGAGGGTTGCGACCATTGCCGGATAGGCCAGGGCAATGCACAGCAGCAGGCTGCTACGCCAGGACAGTGGTGCCACCGGTCCCTGGCGAGCCTGTCGGATGCGCCTGCGTATCCAGGCCAGTACGGCTATCACCGACAGCAGGGCGAGCGCGGTGAGCAGCGTGGCGGCCAGGGCAGCCCCGGCCGCGCCGGCAGAGCCGAGCATCGCGTTTCCTATGACTGTACCGTGACGGATGCTTCGGTCGTCAGCAGCAGGAAGGTAAAGCTTTCCTGCAGGTACAGGCGTACGCTGCTGTCGGTGTGGCTCTGGTAGCCGATGGACAGGTCCTGGCCGATATGGAAGGCAAAGTCGCCGCCACGCGTGCTCAGCACGCTGCCGCCCTGGATCGCCGGGGCCCAGATGATTTCGCCATTGACCAGCCGGCGGATATGCTCCAGCACCGGATAGCCCTGGTCGCTGGCTTCGCTGACCGCCGTGTAGGCATCGGCACCCAGCACGACCGTATAGGGACCGTCCACGCCTTCCAGGCGCAGTTGCTCCAGGGCCTTGGCGATGACGGTGGGATAGTCAGCCAGATCGGGGGGCAGCGACAGCCGTGTGGTGGACGCGCCCTGGCGCACACCGATGATGCCGGCGGCTTCGTAGCCGTCGAAAATGGCGCGGTCTTCGGCCAGCGCCAGTTGCGTGGCGGCATCCTTGGCCGGTTGCCAGTCGGAGTCGTCGGCACCACGCTCGACATCGTCGATCGCCTCGCGTGACAGTTCGAACGGTACGCGCAATTCGACTACCTGGCGGACTTCGCGCTGGCGTGCCTGTACGCCGTCGAGCGGGGCCGCGATGCCGCGCTGATGACCGGTGCCGATGGCCGCCAGATCCGGGTCCAGCGGACCCTGAACGTCGACCACGCGGCGTCCGGCCAGCGAACGCTTGAAGGTGCGGGCGACTTCTTCTTCGATCTGGGCCCAGGCGGCGCTGGAAATGGGGGCCAGTTCGCGGTGCAGGTTATTCATGGCGAGGTGCTCCTTTGAGAGATCCGATGTTGAGGGGGCCGCTGCCAGGCTTGCCGGAAGAGGTGTCGGCAACCGGGTCATGGGTGTTCGTGTCCTGCAAGGTGTCGGGTGCCTGTTCCGACAGCGTATCGAGCAGCGGCAGTGACGGAATGAAGAAGAGGCTGCCGGTCACGGCCTGCGAGAAATCCAGCAGACGGTCGTAGTTGCCGGGCGGCACGCCCACAAACATGTTTTCCAGCATTTGCTCGATGGGGGCGGGCGAGCGGGCGTAGCCGATGAAGTAGGTGCCGAACTCGCCGTGACCGGGACGACCGAAGGGCATGTTGTCGCGCAGGATCTTGATTTCGTTGCCGTCGTCGTCCTCGAGTACGGTCAGGGCATTGTGGGCCCAACTGGGCTTGGTGTCGTCGTCGAGTTCGATGTCTGACAGCTTGGTGCGACCGATGATGCGCTCCTGGGTTTCCACCGGCAGGGCATTCCAGCCTTTCATGTCGTGCAGGTATTTCTGTACCAGCACATAGCTGCCGCCCGTGTAGTCCGGGTCTTCGTCACCGATCACGGTAAAGCGTACGGCCTCGTCGCCTTCCGGATTTTCTGTACCATCCACGAACCCGACCATGGATCGATGGTCGAACTGGCGGAATCCCTGGACTTCATCCACTACGTCGATGGCATCCTCGAGGCGTCCCAGCAACTGGGTCGCCAGTTCGAAACAGAGGTCGGTGCGTTCTGCCCGGATGTGTATCAGCAGGTCGCCCGGCGTGGCGATGGCCCGGCGCGTACTGCTGCCGAATTCGCGAAACGGATGCAGGCCGGCTGGCCTGGGCAGGCCGAACAGGCGATCCCAGGCCGTGGCACCGAATCCGACCACACAGGACAGGTGGCCGGCGGGTACGCGCTTGCCCACAGCACGTGCCAGTCCGGCCACATCCGCGCACCAGGCGCGGACCTGGGCCAGGCTCTGCGCATCATCCCGGAGGGTGGCAACAATGAAAAAGGCGTTGTTGGTGACCGCGCCGTAGACTGGTTGCGGTGCGGGTGATGATGGGGTGTCGGTCATGGCGTAGAGGTATGGGTCTGGACGTAAAGTGACTCTGGCATGTTCAGATACATAGTACGTCAACCAGATCGGCGATGGACAGCAGCGGCAGGTCATGACGTGCGGCATAGTCCAGCACCTGCCTGCCGCGCGTCATGGAGCCATCCGGATTCATCAGTTCGCAGAGCACGGCCGCCGGGCGCAGGCCTGCGCGTTCGGCCAGGCAGACGGCGCCTTCGGTATGGCCACGCCGGGCCAGGATGCCGCCGGGATGTGCACGCAACGGAAAAACGTGGCCGGGACGTACCAGGTCGGCTGGCGTGGCGTCGGGCGCGATGGCGGCCCGGATGGTGGCCAGCCGATCATGCGCACTCACGCCGGTGGTGACGCCCTGGCGCGCTTCGATGGTGATGGTAAAGGCCGTGCCGTGGCTGCTTTCGTTATGCTCTACCATCTGTGGCAGTGCAAGCCGGGTCAGGGTGTCGTCCGTCAGGCAGAGGCAGACGATGCCGCTGCCGTCGCGGATCAGTTGCGCCATGGTGGCTTCAGTCAGTCGTTCGGCCGCGATGATCAGATCGGCTTCGTCCTCGCGGTCGTTGTCATCGGTCAGGACAACGGGGCGGCCCGCCCGGATCGCCTCGAGCGCGGCCTCGACACGTTGCCGCGCCATATCGGCATGGCAGATGCTGGCAATGGTGAGGGATGACGGTTGAATGGATGCTGCATGCATGTAAACGCTCCTCGGAGATGCAATAGGATGAGAAGACGTTTTCGGGGCGCACGGGTACAAAACGCACCAGGTACGTCGGACCGACGCGGGCAGGCCGCGTGTCCGCGCACCAGGCGCGATCGCTGTCGTGCATCTTCTTTCATCCGGACTGTGACCGTCGGCTCTGGCATCTGACCAGATCTGCTGACCTCCCGACCATGGCCGGGAGCGCTCGCGGGCTTGCAAAGGTGGCTGCGTGCTGCAGTGACCTTTGCCTACCGCCGGTGGGGAATTTCGCCCCGCCCTGAAGACGTTTGCCGGCAGGTTGCCGACAGGGCAGATAGTGCCGCGATTCTGCACGATGTGCAAGTGTCAGCGCAGCGTCGCCAGCGCCTGTGCCAGCTCGGGGTGTCGGAAGGCAAAGCCGGTGGACAGCAGCTTTGTGGGTGCCAGCCGCTGCCCACCCAGCAACAGGACCGACATTTCGCCCAGCGCCAGCCGCAATGCCCACGCAGGCAGGGGCAGCAGGGCGGGGCGATGCAGGCTGCGTGCCAGCAGCCGGGTGAACTCGGCATTGCGCACCAGGCCGGGGGCGCAGGCGTTGACGGGGCCGTCGCAGTCAGCATGTCTGAGCAGAAAATCGATCAGGGCCACCTGATCGTCGAGATGGATCCAGGGCATCCATTGCTGGCCGTTGCCCAGGCGTCCGCCCAGTCCCAGGCTGAACGGCAGGCGCAATCGTGCCAGCATGCCGCCATCGGGACTGAGTACCGGGGCCGTACGCAGCAGGATCACACGTGTGCCGTGTGGCCGGGCGCGTAAGGCCTCATGCTCCCAGGCCGTGCAGAGCGCGCTGCCGAAATTCGGCTGTCCAGGCGGGCTGGCCTCGTCCATGGCCTGCTCGCCGCCATCGCCGTACCAGCCGACGGCAGACCCCGAGATCAGGACGGGGATGGGTGTGGAATGTTGTGCCATCCACTCGACCAGCCTGCGGGTGAGGTCGATACGGCTTTGCCAAAGTAGCTGACGACGCGAGGCCGTCCACGGGCGGTCGGCAATCGGTGCGCCAGCCAGGTTGATGACGGCATCTAGCGGCAATTCAGCCGGAAAGTCTTCCAGGCGCGCAATGCCGCGTGCGCCGGCGCACAGGCCGGGCACATCCAGGGGGCGGCGGCTCCAGACCCACAGTTCGTGGCCCTGTGTCGCCCAATATCGGCAAAGCGGCCGGCCGATCAGGCCTGTGCCGCCGGTCAGCAGGATACGCATGAGGGTTCTCCCGGTTCGTGGCATGTGCGCACGTTGTCCAATACACTGTGCAGCACGCATATTCTGCTGTGTTCCTTGGTTTCTGCAAACAGGCTTGTCATGACTTCCTCCGCCCTGGTCTGGTTCCGGCGCGACTTGCGCTGCGACGATCATGCTGCGCTCTATCACGCGCTGCGCCGTCATGCGCGTGTGTTTTGCGCCTTTGTCTTCGATACCGATATTCTTGATGCGTTGCCAGCCCGCCGTGACCGGCGCGTGGAGTTCATCCATGCCAGCGTATTGGCGCTCGATGCGGGGCTGAAGGCATTGGCTGCGGAAAACGGCGCTTCCGGAGGCGGGCTGATCGTGCGTCACGGCGTGGCGACCGAGTGCATTGTTACGCTGGCCCGCAGCCTGGGGGTGAATGAGGTTTTGGTGAACCGGGACTACGAACCGGCTGCCATCGCCCGTGATCGGCAGGTGAAGCGGGCACTGGATGAGGCCGGCATCGCCTTCAGCGACTACAAGGACCAGGTGCTGCTCGATCGCAACGAAGTGCTCAATGGGCAGGGGCTGCCTTACAGCGTGTTTACTCCCTACAAGCGGGCCTGGCTGCAGCAGCTCGATGCCTTTCAGCTCAGGCCGTACCCGGTGGCGCGCCATGCCCGGCATCTGGCCGCGGTGCCGGATGCCGATTCGGCAGGTGCCATGCCATCGCTGGCGGATATCGGTTTCGAGCGTACCAATCTGGCTGAGTTGCCTCTGCCTGCCGGCATGTCGGGTGCGCAGACGCTGTTGCAGGATTTCTTGCCGCGGATGGCTGCGTATGGCGTGGCGCGTGACTATCCGGCACGCAAGGGGGTGTCCTATCTGTCCACGCACCTGCGTTTCGGCACGATCTCGATTCGCAGGCTGGCCGCACTGGCCCACGAACAGGTCCGCCAGGGCAGCGAAGGAGCGCAGGTCTGGCTGTCCGAACTGGCCTGGCGGGATTTCTATTTCATGATCCTGTGGCACCATCCCCGCGTGGTGGAGGCGTCCTTCCGGCCGGAATACGATCAGGTGCAATGGGACGAGGCCCCCGAGCTGTGGGATGCCTGGACCGGTGCGCGCACGGGTTACCCGCTGGTCGATGCGGCCATGCGCCAGTTGCATCAGAGCGGCTATATGCACAACCGCCTGCGCATGGTCGTGGCCAGCTTCCTGACCAAGGACCTGGGCATAGACTGGCGCCGGGGCGAGCGCCACTTTGCCGAGCATCTGAATGACTATGATCTTGCGGCCAACAATGGTGGCTGGCAATGGGCAGCGTCCACCGGCTGTGATGCACAGCCCTGGTTCCGCATTTTCAATCCGATTACGCAATCACAGAAGTTCGATCCCGACGGGCGTTTCATCCGTCGCTATGTGCCTGAGTTGGCCAGGGTGCCAGACCGGCATATCCATTTTCCGGCGGCCATGAAACCCCTGGAACTGCAGGCCTGCGGACTGCTGTTGGGACAGGATTATCCCTTGCCGGTGGTGGATCACGCCCTGGCGCGTGCCCGGACGTTGATGCGTTTCGAGGGTCTGAAAAAGTAGGCGCACCGAGCGAAGGCAGCGTGACTGCGGATCTGGGATGTGCCGCGACAGGAAACAGGGATCAGCCCTGCTGGCGACCTCGGAAATCCGGGTGGCAGGCCCGGTTTATAGTACTGTGTATGCTTTTGTTTCAGGGGTGGGACATGTCGTTTTTCCGAGGCACGCGCATGGCACTGGCTGCCGTGGCATGGATGGGATTGGCTGTATCGGCTGGCGCACAGGCTGCCGAGCGGCCGCTCAGGGTGGGCGTGATCCCGGTCGTGGCCAATGCCGCGACCGAACTGGCGGTTGCCAAGGCGAGAGAAGAAGGCCTGGAGGTGGAACTGGTCGAACTCAATGACTGGGTCATGCCCAACCGGGCGGTGGCCGATGGGTCCATTGATGTCAACTTCTTCCAGCACCAGCCTTTCCTGGAACAGTTCAACCGCAGCCAGGGCAGCGAGCTGATGCCGATTGCCTATGGATACTCGACGACGATGGGCATCTACTCCAAGAAGCTCGGCAAGGGCGACCCGATCCCGCCACAGGCAACCATCGCGGTGCCGGGTGATCCCGTCAATACTGCCCGTGCGTTGCTGTTGCTGCAGTCGGCCGGCTTGCTGAAATTGCGGCCCGGTGCCACCCACGAAGCCACGCTGGCCGATATCGTCGAGAATCCGCTGGCACTGGAGATCGTGCAGATTGATGGCGCGCACTCGACCCGTTCGTTCGATGACGTGACCGCTTCGGTGACTTATGCCTCGTTTGCCAAGCTGGCGGGTATCGACGAGCGTGATGCGTTGTTCTACGACAATACCGATTCCGATAATGTGCGCCGCTATGCCATTCGCTGGGTGACGTTGCCCGAGCGTGCCGATGATCCGCGTATTCTGCGTTTCATCGAAATCTATCAGCAGACACCAGAGGTGCGTGAAAAGCTGCGCCAGTTGTATGGCGAGCTGATTTCCTTCCCCTGGTGATGTCGCAGGCGTTGCCTGCAGCAAGCGTCGGATAGCCAGGGACGGTTGACGGCCTTTACAACCTGTTATATTGTTTTGCTGCAATGCAAAAAAACGGTGGCCGGGCGCTGTGCCGGCCATGCCCGTTCCTAAATAAGCTGTGCTGTTCGTCATGTTCCGGGGCTGCAAGTGGGCCTGGCCGGAGGTCTGCGCAGGATGGAGCCGGGCGCGCAGCAAGGCGCATTGATCGGAGCAGGAGGCGGCACGTCTCTCAGACTGTGAGCAGGAGCTTCGAGATCAAATGCGAGACCATCAGACTTTCAATCCGCTTGGCGAGTTTTTCCGTCATCTGACACCGCCTGCCGGCACGGCTGGACTGCCCGGCCCCTGGGCAGCATACGAGTATGCACTGGATGCCTGGCAGCGCAGCGTGCTGCTGCTGGATGTACTGCGACAGCGTGCCAATCGGCCAGATCACCACAAGGCAAAAACTGCAGCAGCGCAGGACAGCGATGCCGAAGCCGTGGTCGGCCAGGAAGCGGTGCGCCTGCTGGCAGCCCTGCAACGGTTGTCTGAAGTCGATGCAGAGCACTACGAACAGCATGTCCGGCCGTTGCTGGAGCAAGCCCTGACGCCGGCTTTTGCGCACTTGCTGGTCGAGCGTCAACTGCCGCGGCTGGATGATGCCGTGTTTTCCGATCGCAATCCGCTCATGCAGGGTGTGGCACAACTGGCCGCGACGGTCAGAGCCGAGCGGCATCCTGCTGACAGTGACAATCCCTATCTATTGCTCCAGCAACAACTGTCGGGCCTGCTTGCCGATGCGCTGCATACGTACGCCGATCTGCGTGACCAGGCGGTGGAGCAGGTATTTCTGACACTGCGCGCGTTGCCGCGACTGCCCGATTTTGTACAGGGTACGCAGCCCGCCGAGGCGAAACTCAAGGCCTCGGTGCCGGCAGCCAAGGCTGATGCTCCCGCGAAAGCCATTGCCAAGCCCGCCGTTGCTGCCAAGGTTCCGGCTGCCAAGAAAACGGCACCAGGCAAGCCGGCTGCTGGCAAGCCTGCGAAACCGGTCGCAGCCAAGCCTGCCGGGGCTACGCCCGTGGTGTCTGCGCCAAACAGGCCTGCTGCTGCCCGCGCCGCAAAACCGTCCCGCCCGCAGCCAGCAAGCCAGCAAGCCTCCTTGCCAGGCGTGGCCGAACGGCCTGCCGGCACCATACCGGCAGCGGTATCTTCGGCTACAGCGCAGCCTGCTGTTGCTGCCGTAGCTGCAGTGGCACCCAGTCCTGTGGTTGCACCGACAGTTCTGGCACCTGCTGCCGTGGCGAGTCCAGTCACTGCCAAGGCCACCGATGCCGCACCGCCGCCGGCAGCACCGCGTCCTGCCCCGTCTGCACAGGCTCGACCCGATGCCAAGCTTGTGACGCCTGTGGCTTCGACACCCAAGCCTGCCGTAAAAAAAGCGGTTGCTGCACCAGGCAGCAAGACGGCTGCTGCGACTCCGGCTGCTGCCATGGCGGCAACCATCGCTGCCCTGGCTGCGCCTGTCGAAAAAACGGTACCCGCCCGCGCATCGGCTTCTACCAGGTCCAAGAAGCCGGCGGCCAAGCCTGCTGCAGCCAAGTCCGGCACAGCAGCCAAGCCGGTGCCGCCTGCCACGCCACGCAAGCGCTGAGCTCGTTTTGCCTACACATACCAATATCTGTCAGCCGAGGAGAAACCACCCATGACCCGACAATCCGTTTTTCGCCGTGCCGTCCTGGCCGCTACGCTGGGCTGCACGGCCCTGGCACCTGCCGCCCAGGCATGCACCTCGCTCCTGTACAGGGACATGAACGGCGGGGCCTATGCCGGGCGCACCATGGAATTGCCGATGGAGTTGCCGTACAAGGTGTCCTACGTACCGGCAGGCACGACTTTCGGTTCGCAGGCCGATCAGCACCATGTGCTGGACTTCACGGCAAGACACGCCTTTGTCTCGATCGGCGTGCCGGATCCGGTCAATGGCGAAGTCAAGGTTGCAGAAGGTGTCAATGACCAGGGGCTGACCTTTGCGCTGCTGGCCTTTGCCAGCACCGAAGGTCCGGCTGACATGATCAAGAAGACCCAGGCCGTACTGTCGGCCATCGACCTGGGGGCCTGGACGCTGTCGCAGTTCGGTACGGTTGCGCAGGTCAAGGATGCACTCGAGAAGCAGCCGGTCCTGGTCACTGCACTGCTGCCCCTGGGACTGCTCAAGACGCCGTTCCACTATACGCTGCATGATGCGACCGGCAAGTCACTGGTGATCGAGTTTGCCGATGGCAAGCAGAACGTGCTGGACAACCCACTGGGCGTCATGACCAACGGGCCGGAATTCTCCTGGCACATGACCAATCTGAACAATTACACGTTCCTCAGCAACAAGGATCATTCCAAGCTGGAGCTCAACGGCGTGACGTTCGCCCAGCCTGACTCCGGCATTGCCACGGTGGCGTTGCCGGCCTCCAATACGTCGGTGGGGCGTTTCGTGCGTGCGGTCTACTATTCGCAGTTTGCGGAAAAGGCCAAGGATGCCGACAGCGCCATCACGACGCTGGCGCATGTGATGAACAATTTCGACCGTCCTCGCGGCATCACCGAAGATGACCGGTTCAAGGAGTCGCTGGTCAATATCACGGCCCCTGGCGTCAATGGCGACTGGCTGTATACCTCGGAGTACACTTCCTGGACGTCGTTGATCGACCTGCAGCGTCGTCAGTTGTACGTGCGGACCTATGCCGGCATCAACTACGTTCGTTTCGATCTGGCCCAGTTGGCCTCGATCAAGCAGGTACGGCATGTTGATCTGAAGGACGTGGCGGCCAGCCTGGCCGATGGCTCGGCTGCACTGCTGGCGGCAAGCTGATCTGCCGATTCGTGCATCGTGGGCCGGCCTCGGCATGATCCGGGTCGGTCCGACTCAGTCCGTTCGGGGGCTGTCGCCATCGAGCGGAGCGGTTGCGGCAGACCACCAGCGCCAGCCAGACTTGCCGGTCTTCTTGACCTGATACATCGCCATATCGGCTCGTTGCAGCAACTCGCGCTGGTTGCCTGCATGATCAGGGTACAGGCAGCCGCCGATGCTGGCGCTGACTTGCAGATTCAGCGGACCGACATGGATCGGGGCTGTCAGCGACAGCATGATGCGGCGGCAGATCATGTCGAGCTGGGCCTGGTCCTCGGGGGCTGCCAGCAGCAGTCCGAATTCGTCGCCACCCAGGCGGCATACCAGATCTTTTTCACGCAGGATGGCCTTGAGCCGCGCGGCGGCAATGCCCAGTACTGCATCGCCTGTTTCGTGGCCGTAGGTGTCGTTGATGGGCTTGAAGTTGTCCAGATCCACCATGATGAAGGCCAGCCGCCGGTCAGGTTGAATCGTGGCATCTTCGCTCCAGCGCTCCTGCAACCCGCGCCTGTTGGCGACGCCGGTCAGTGGGTCGAGGAATGCATATTCGCGCAGCATCCGATGGTCGTGGGTCACACCGGAAATATCCTTGAAAATGGCGATGCTCACCTTCTGGCGCGGCAGGATCATGCCGCAATGAAGTGCAGTCCTGATCTCGCCGGTGCCACTGAGAATATCGATTTCGATATCGGGTATCGGAATGAGTTCGGTATCTTCGGGGAATTCGAAATCATGCCAATGTCGGCGCAGGCGCTCTCTCTGGCGCTCATGGATATAGGCCTCGGCCATCAGTTGGGCGGCTGTGCGGAAATGTCCTTCAGGGTAGCCGAACAACTGGTCAAAGGCAGGGTTGTTGTATTGGATATGCATGCCCGGCAATGTGGCCCATGACACGGCATAAGGCAGCGCATCGAACATACGCTTGACAAGCGGAAAGGGAATATGCGGGAGGGATGCATATCCGCAGTTATCGAGTGTGCCTGTCATGCCTGCATTTTCCGAAATTTGCTGTTCTGCAGCAATGTCTGCATGGCGGATTATGTCGAAATCGCGTCGGTTTTGTCGTACAGACTGCGCAGCCTGTTCCAGAGCCGTCCTACGCCGGGGCGGTCATTGGCGGTATCGAGATAGGCCATGACGGACAGGCGCAGTGTCCAGCGGGGTTCTTCGCTGGCCGGCACCAGCAGGCCGGCGTCGAGCGCCCGCTGGGCTACGCAGTCGGGCAACCAGGCTATGCCATGTCCGGCAATTGCCATTTCGCGCAGCACATCGGCCATGTCGCTTTCCGCCTGCCGTTCCATGACCGGCGGCTGTGGCGCATTGTCGAGGATCAGGTCGGTCATGCGCGCCAGGTAGGCTCCCGGCGAGTAGGCCAGGACCGGCATGGGGCGTTGCGTGGAGCCGGGAAAGGTCCAGCGGCGCTGGGCGAGCAATGTGGGTGCCGCATAGGGGCGCAGCGATTGTGCGCACAGCGTCAGGCGCTCGTACTGTGCGGTATCCAGGTGAATGGGTTGCTGCGGATTGTGAAAGCAGACCAGCAGATCGGCATTGCCGGCCACCAGTGAGGTGACGGCATCGTGCACGTTGACCGGATTGACGGTGCAGCCGATTGCAGGCAGTCGCTGGGTCCAGTCATGCCACCACTGAGGCAGCATGCCCGTTGCCAGGGCGTGGGGGGCCGCGATGCGGATCATGCTGCGGTAGCCGGAAGGGCGATCGGCCATGTCGATCCGGGCATCGGCCACGCGACGCACGATTTCGAGGGCATGTTCCAGGAAGCGACTGCCCTCTTCGGTCAGACGGGTGGGGAAGACGCTGCGGTCAATCAGCTCTGCGCCGACCCAGGCTTCGAGGGCGCGGATGCGGCGGCTGAAAGCCGCCTGCGAGGAATGGCGGATCTCGGCGGCGCGCGTAAAATTGTTGACCTGTGCCAGCGTCACGAAATCCTGCAGCCAGCCTGTGTCCATGTGTGCTCCAGAGCCTGAGAGTATCTGTCCTATTTTACGGTGATCGCTGGTGGGTGGTCGATGCCGGGCAGGCGCGAGCGGACCTGCTGCTGAGTGTTGCGAGAGTGATTATGCGTGGCTTGATCACTGCAAACGGATATCGATGCGCCCTGGGGGGGATGGCCTGCTCAGGCGGCCTGGCGGATGGTGTTCGGGTGGGGCTGCACGCCGCCATGCAGCGAAAAATGGACGGCCTGTCGGGCCAGCGCCTGGGTGGCGTCGAGGCAGTAGGCGTCGTGGCTGGTTTGCCGCAGGGCAACCGGCAGTTCGGTGCAGGCCAGCACCACGCCGTCGCAGCCCTGTTCGTCGATCAGGCGTTGCAGTGCCTGGCTGCCGACCCTGCGTGCCTCGGCTTCCTGGCCGGCCTTGACCAGCCGGATGGTGTCGTCCACCAGGCGCTGGACGGATTCATCCGGTGCCTCGAAGCTGCCTGCGAACCCGACCGGCATCCTGTCGTATACGCCGGTCGCAAGCGTGCCGCGCGTGGCCATCAGGGCATAGCGTCCGCCCGTACTGCCCTGGCGGGCCAGTTCGCCGGCCACGGCATCGACGATATGCAGAATGGGTGTCTGGCTGGCGCGCGCCAGCCTGTCATACCAGAAATGCGCCGTATTGCAGGGGATGACGATGGCATCCACGCCGCACCGTTCCAGTTGCCGGATGCCCGCCAGCATGGGCAGGAACGGGGTATCGGTCTGCTGCTGGATAGCGGTGCTGCGGTCAGGAATCTGGGGCACGCTGTGCACGATCAGCGGCACATGCTGCTGGTCGGTCGCGGCAGGTGTCGCGTCCAGCACCTTGTGCATGAAATCCAGCGTCGCCAGGGGACCCATGCCGCCAAGCACGCCGATGGAGCGGAGATAGGATGAAGTAGCCATGCCGCCATGATAGGCAGCCCATGGGTATTTCTTCCAATGCAAAAGGCGCATCATGCAAAAAATGCATGATGCGCCTTTCGGGCCCGCAGAGTCACTGAGCGGCACCTTTGCCGGCCTGGATGGACGGCGTGCTGTCGACAATGTGTGATGTGGATCAGTCGATCCCGTGGAACACGGCATCGTCCGGGCCGACCATGGCAGGGCGGCGCCAGGTGGCATCGCGCATCGAGCGCTGCACCTGGCCGTCCACGCCCATCAGCGTGGCGAAGATGGCCATGCGTACCGGGATGCCGTTGTCGGTCTGGCGGAAGATCGCCAGGCGCGGATCGAGGTTCAGGTCGGTGCTCAGGTCGTTGGCATCGGGCCGGCCATCGCGCGGCAGCGGATGCATGATCATGGTGTCGGCACCGCAGGCGCTGTCGATCAGTGCCTTGTTGATCTGGAAGTCAGGGCGGTAGCCTTCGAAGGATTCGTTCTGGAAGCGCTCTTTCTGGATGCGCGTGGCATAGACCACGTCTGCACCCGCCAGGCCTTTCTCCAGATCGTCGGTCTGTTCGATCACCATGTCGTGCTTGCCCAGGCGCTCGATGACGTAGGAGGGCATCTCCAGCCCGGGAGGGGCGACCAGGGTCAGCTTGATGCCTTTGTAGAGTGCCAGCAGCTTGGAGAGCGAGTGGACGGTCCGGCCATATTTGAGGTCGCCGACCAGGGCGATGTGTGCGCCGTCGACCAGCTTGCCCAGCCGTGAGAACTCGCGCTGGATGGTGTAGAGGTCCAGCAATGCCTGGCTGGGGTGCTCACCCGGGCCATCGCCGGCATTGATGACCGGGATATTGGTGGCGCGGGCAAACTCGGCCACTGAGCCCTGTTCGGGGTGGCGGACCACCAGTGCATCCACATAGCCGGCCATCACACGGCTGGTGTCATAGATCGATTCGCCCTTGGCCATCGACGAGAACGTGAAGCCGGTGGTATCGCAGACCGAACCGCCCAGGCGGCAGAAGGCGGCACCGAAGCTGACTCGGGTCCGGGTGCTGGCCTCGAAGAACAGGTTGCCCAGCACGGCACCTTCCAGTACGCGCGAGATTTTCTGGCGGCGGGCAATGGGCTGCATGATGTCGGCCACCAGGAACAGCGCTTCGACCGACTCGCGGGAGAACTGATCCACCGACAGCAATTGCGGACGTCCTTCGAAAGCAATCGCATCTGCCAGCGACTGGTGCTTGTGTACGCTCTGTGTTGTTTCGGTCTGATGCTGGAGGATTTCCGATACGAAACGCTCGACGATCTCGGGCATGCTGCGCGACTCCTGCGAGTCGTCGGGCAGCAGCCAGGTATCCAGGGCGCGTCTCGACACACCGATACGCGTCGCGAAGGCTTCGCGGGTCATGTTCAGGCGGCGCATGGCGTCGCGCAGGAAAGTTTGCTGGTTGCTCATGGCAGGGCGGTCCATAGGGTGTGGTGGTGTACGCGATGCGTATATTATCAGTTCCTGAGGTTTGTGAGGCCTTCTGTTGCAAAAATATCTATACGCAGCCGGTCGTCGCGTGTGGGGCGCTTTTGACATGGACGCTATCCGGGCTTGTCCCGATATCCATCCTGGATGTGGATCAGGTAATGTATTTGCGTCGAAGCGTCGAGCGCGCGAAAGAGACCGGCGGCTGCCTCCAGGCGGCGCAGCCGGCGCCGACGGAGCAACCGCCCCGGAAACTCTCAGGCAAAAAGATCGCGCACAGGCTCGGGACAATCTGGAGAGAGGCGCACACAGCGTCCACCGAAGGGGATTCGCGCAACCCGTCACGGGTCGCCGGAGAAGCTCTCAGGTCAACGGGACAGATGGGGTGTGTCCGCCGCGTGGCGGATGCCCTCGTGCATTGGAGTTCCGTATGACACGCATCGCCGTCATCGGCGCCGGCATTACCGGCGTCACCACCGCATATGCCCTGCGCAAGCAGGGTTACGACGTCACCGTCCTGGAGCGTCACCGTTATCCCGCCATGGAGACTTCGTTTGCCAATGGCGGGCAGCTGTCCGCCTGCAACGCAGAGGTCTGGAACAACATGGCCACCGTCATCAAGGGGCTCAAGTGGATGACCCGCCGCAATGCCCCTCTGTTGTTCAACCCGATGCCGAGTTGGCACAAGTACTCATGGATTTATGAGTTCCTGAAGGCAATCCCGGATTACCGGGCCAATACCGTTGAAACCGTCCGGCTGGCCATCGCGGCGCGCGACAACCTGTACCAGTGGGCCGCTGACGAGGCGATCGACTTCAATGTCGAGAAGCGTGGCATCCTGCATGTCTACCATTCGCGCCATGGCTACGAGTCGGGGTTGAAGGTCAGTGAACTGCTGAAACAGGGCGGCCTTGAGCGCACAGCGGTTGGTAACGACGAGATCCATGCCATCGAGCCGGCCCTGCAGGGAACCTATTACGGTGGTTTTTTCACGCCGTCGGATGCCACGGGCGATATCCACAAGTACACGCGTGGGCTGGCGGCAGCTTGCGAGCACCATGGTGTTCAGTTCATGCAGGATATCGAGGTGCACGATATCGGCCGTGACGGGGCCGGATTCCGGATCGCCGCCAGTTCGGTGGCACCGGGCGGCGCGGGGGACGCACACACACTGCAGGCCGATGCCGTCGTGATCTGCGCGGGCACCGGCAGCCGTCGGCTGGCGGCCATGCTGGGGGACCGGGTCAATATCTATCCGGTCAAGGGTTACTCGATCACGGTCAATATGGATGACGAAGCCAGCCAGGCCGCTGCGCCCTGGGTCAGCCTGCTCGACGAAGAGGCCAAGATCGTTACCAGCCGCCTGGGGGCGGACCGGCTGCGGGTCGCCGGTACAGCCGAGTACAACGGCTACAACAAGGATGTGCGTGCCGACCGGGTGCAGCCGTTGATCGACTGGACGCGCCGCCAGTTTGCGCCGGTCGATACGGCCCGTGTAGTGCCGTGGGCCGGGCTGCGACCGATGATGCCCAACATGATGCCGCAGGTGCGGCCGGGACGCCAGCCCGGCGTGTTCTACAACACCGGGCACGGCCACCTGGGCTGGACGCTGTCAGCCATGACTGCGCAACTGGTCACGGACCTGGTGCAGGGATCGATACGGGTGTCATGATTGCCGGCAGCGCCCGCGCATGGGGGCGCTGCACCGATGCGCGTTGTGGGGTGATCGCAACCTCTCAAGCGGCCGCTTTCACCATTTCAATGTGGGGAATGTGGTCCTCATCATATGTGTCACCAAGCGCCTGAAAACCCAGGGATTCATAGAATTTCTGCAGGTATGCCTGGGCGCTGATGCGGATCCCTGTTCCAGGAAAGTTTTTCTCGGTAAATGCAATGGCCTCAGTCATCAGCGCACGGCCGATCTTGAGCTTTCTGAACTTGCCCAGTGTCATGACCCGGCCGATGGAGGGTTCCTCAAATCTCAGGCCGGGGTCGATCACTCTTGCATAAGCGGCCAGCTCCCCAGCGAGCAGAACGGACAGATGCCATGAGTGAGGGGCCATCTCATCGATTTCCTGGTAGATACATTGCTGTTCGACCACAAATACGGCTTCGCGGGCTTTGATAATTTCGTACAGTGCAGGGGCTGTGAGTGATTCCAGCCGGTTCCATTTGAAATCCAGGGTCATGATGGGCTGTTGTGGGTATTGATCTGACAATAAAAAAACCCCGTCCGAAGCCGGACGGGGTTGGATCAGGCTATGAAAGCCGGTTTATTCGCGGTCGCCGCCGAAGATGCCCAGCAGCATCAGCAGGTTGGAGAACACGTTGTACACGTCCAGGTAGATCGCCAGCGTCGCCGAGACATAGTTGGTTTCGCCACCGTTGATCACGCGCTGGATATCGACCAGCATGAAGGCGGAGAAGATCACCACGGCCAGAACCGAGACGGTCAGCATCAGGGCAGGCATCTGCAGGAAGATGTTGGCCAGTGCCGCGACCAGGATCACGATGGCACCCATGAACAGGAACTTCTGCATGCCGGACAGATCACGCTTGATGGTCGAGGCCAGGGTCGCCATGGCACCGAACACCACGGCAGTGCCGCCGAAGGCGGTCATGATCAGTTGTGCGCCATTGCTCATGCCCAGCACGAAGCCCAGCAGGCGGGACAGCATCACACCCATGAAGAACGTGAAGGCCAGCAGCAGGACGACGCCCAGCGAGCTGTTCTTGTTGCGCTCGATGGCATACATCAGGCCGAAGGCTCCTGCCAGGAACAGGATGGCGGTCAGGCCGGGGCTGCCGCCCATGACGCGGTTGATGCCGGTGCTCAGGCCGACCATGGCACCCAGTACAGTGGGGATCAGGGATAGGGCCAGCAGCCAGTACGTATTGCGCAGCACGCGGTTGCGCACGACCTCGCCAGCGGAACCGGCGTAGGGTTGGTTCATGGTGGAGGGTCGATAATCGTTCATTGCTAAAGCTCCTTATCAATACAGGGCGCAGGATACAGCGATCCCGTTTTGACCGCTAGCATAACTGACAGTTTCCTGAAAGAATAGTTTTTTGTCGGCAAATTGTAACAGGTTCGACAGGGGGCCTGCGCATATGCGTTTCGCCGGCTCACGCTGCGAGTGTGCTGAATGCGGACAGCCTAGCTGTGTATGCAGGCGGTGTTCAGCGCTTCTGGCCCAGGTTGTGTGCAACCAGTTCGTGTCCGGCCTGCTTGTACCATTTCCAGCGCTCACGTGCCGCCAGTACTTCATCCTCTTCCTGTGACACGATCTCGAGCACTCGCTCGTAGCGTCCAGGTTCGGGCGGGCAGTCCATGTCCAGATTGACCAGCCAGAGCGTATCGGGCCAGGTGTCTGTCTGGCGCGTGAGAATGATCGGCGTGTCGGCGACCAGCGGGTCGTCGGCATAGACATGCGGGATGAACGAGATATCGTCGAACGCCCACAGCATGCGATCGAAATTGTCGAGTCGCAGGGCATCGCTGCACCAGACCGTCAGGGTATGGCCCGCCTGGAAGCGGGACCGCACCATGGCGCAGGCTGTGCGCAAACGGTCGGGGGCACCGAAGGCGAAGTCGATTTTCGCCATGGGTTGCTTACCGTACCTGGTCCAGCAGGTACTGGGTCAGCAGCGGGACGGGGCGGCCTGTGGCTCCCTTGTCCTTGCCGCTTTGCCAGGCCGTGCCGGCGATATCCAGGTGAGCCCAGCGATAGGCCTTGGTGAATCGTGACAGGAAGCAGGCTGCCGTGACCGAACCGGCGGCCGGGCCGCCGATGTTGGCAATGTCGGCAAAGCGCGACTTGAGTTGTTCCTGGTAGGCGTCCTGGATGGGCAATTGCCACACGGTGTCGAGCGATACGCGTCCGGCCGCCTGCAGGCTGTCGGCCAGTGCCTGGTCGGTCGAGAACAGGCCACTGTTGACGTGGCCCAGTGCGACGACGCAGGCACCCGTGAGGGTGGCGATATCCACCACCGAGGCCGGCTTGAGGCGTTCGGCATAGGTCAGTGCGTCGCACAGGACCAGACGGCCTTCGGCATCGGTATTGAGGATTTCGATAGTCTGGCCCGACATGCTGGTCACGACATCGCCCGGTTTGTTGGCACGGCCGCTGGGGAGGTTTTCGCAGGCAGCGATCAGGCCGACCACGTTGAGCGGCAGGTCCAGCTCACCCAGGGCACGGAACGTGCCCAGCACGCTGGCTGCGCCGCACATGTCGTATTTCATTTCGTCCATGGTGGCTGCCGGCTTGATCGAGATGCCGCCCGAGTCGAAGGTGATGCCCTTGCCGACCAGCACGTGGGGAGCCTTGTCGCTGCCCTTGCCGGTCTTCTTGCCCTGATGGCGCAGGATGATGAAGCGCGGCGGCTCGTCCGAACCCTTGGCAACCGACAGGAACGAGCCCATGCCGAGTGCCTGGATTTCCTTCTGGTCGAGCACCTCGACCTTGATCGATTTGAATTCCTTGGCCAGCTTGCGGGCCGTATCGGCCAGATAGCGTGGCGTGCAGATATTGCCCGGCAGGTTGCCCAGCGTGCGGGTCAGATCCATGCCGTTGGCGATGGCTCGGCCTTCCTTGAGGCCTTTCTGGGCCTCGGCAGCATGGCTGCGGGCCACCAGCAGCGTGACCCTGTTCAGGCGCGGTGCAGCTTCGGCATCCGGCTTGCCGAAGGTGGCGGTATAGCGATAAAGCGCGCGCCCATAGCTGGTGGCGGCTCGCTGTGCACGCTGGTGCAGGGTGCTGTTTTCGCAGGGCAGGGCGGCCAGTTCGGAAACGGCTTCTTCGACACGGGCCTGTACGCAGGCCTGGGCAAAGGCAAGCTCGGCCCGGGCGTGTACTTCGGGGCTGTATTGATCCGCCTTGCCCAGGCCGACCAGGATCACGCGCTCTGCCTTGATGCCGGGCAAGTGGCGCAGCACCAGCGTGGCACCTGCCGCTCCGTCGAAATCGGTCTTGATGGTGGCCGATACCAAGCCGCCTGCTGCGCGGTCGAGCGCCTGCCCGGCCGTGCTGAGCGTGCCATCGGCATAGACACCCAGGCCGAGTGCAGCGGTCTTGATCTGGTGAGGGGAAAGCGTGGTTTGAGTGCTGAATTCCATGTCTTGCATTCCTGGCGCAGGTGGCGCAGTCTCGAATCTTGCATTATGGCGCATATCCGAACGGACTTGTAGCGGCCGGATGCGGCATAATTCACCCGTTGCTACCTACCGTGCCCTCACATCGTGTCTTTGTTCAAGCGTTCCGTCGTTGGTGAAATCGTCAGTCATGCCAGCGTTGTGATGTCTACCCTGCTGATTGTCTGGTTGAGCGTACTGCTGGTGCGGTTGCTGGGCGATGCGGCTGGCGGTCAGATCGGTGCAGACGTAGTGCTGGGATTGGCGGCTTTTTCGACCATCACCGCCTTGCCGGTCATTCTGGCGGTTTCGCTGTTCATTGCGGTGCTGACCACGGTGTCCCGTTCCTATCGTGAATCCGAGATGGTTGTCTGGTTTGCCAGCGGGCTGTCGCTGGCCGACTGGTTGCGGCCGGTGTTGCGCTGTGCGATTCCCGTGGCGGTACTGATTGCAGTGCTCACGCTGGGTGCATCGCCCTGGGCCTATCGGCAGATCGCCGAGTATCGCGAGCGGTTCGAGCAACGCTCCGATCTGTCCAAGGTCGTGGCCGGGCAGTTTGCCGAGTCGGAAGGTGGGCAGCGCGTGTTCTTTGCCGAAGAGCCGACTTCGCCGGATCAGGAACTGGGGGGCGTATTCATCCGCATCAACGAGCCTGAATGGCACAGCCTGGTGATGGCTGGCAGCGCCCGTATCGAGACACAGGAAAACGGCGATCGCTTTCTGGTGCTCAGCTCGGGGCATCGCTATGACCTCAAGCCAGGTGAGGCAGAAATGCGTGTCGCGGATTTCGAGCGCTATGGCGTAAGGCTGGAAAGCCGTTCTTCCGATGATCCATTGCAACAGGCCCGTGCGGCAGCCGAACAGGTGATCAAGGCGCGTCCTACCCTGCAGTTGCTGGAAGATAACGATAACCGCGCACGAGGGCAGATCATGTGGCGTCTGGCGCTGCCGCTGGCTGCGCTCAACCTGGCGTTGCTGGCGGTGCCGCTGGGCGTGGTCAATCCGCGCCTGGGGCGTTCAGGGGATCTGCTGCTGGCAGGCCTGATCGGGCTGCTGTATATGAATCTGATCAATTTGTCGCGAGGCTGGATCGGCAGTGGCAAGCTGGATTTTGGTGTGGGTGTATGGCTGGTGCATGCGCTCATGGGGGCGCTCACTGCCTGGCTGCTGTACAGGCGTTTGCGGTTGGCCGGCCCCAAGGATGGCGGCGCGGGCAAGGGTGGTGGTACGGGGGCTGCACGGCATCAAGAGGCTCCGGGGACAGTATGACCCGTGTTGCATGCGTCATGCATGATAAGGAATTCGTCCGCAGTCTGCTGTAGCGGGACTGCATGTACACGCGGCATTTTCTTATTTCTTTAATATATATATCGCAAATTCATTATTACTTATAATTGGTTCGATTGTTTTGGGGCCAACTATGAATCTGCAACAGTTCCGTTTCGTTCGCGAAACGATCCGCCGTGATTTCAACCTGACCGAGGCTGCTCGGGCGCTGTATACCTCGCAGCCGGGGGTATCCAAGGCCATCATCGAGTTCGAGGACGAGCTCGGCATCAAGATTTTCGAGCGCCATGGCAAGCGCATCAAGGGGCTGACCAAGCCTGGGATGGCCGTGGCGCAGGTGATCGACAGGATCATGCGCGAAATCGACAATCTCAAGAAAGTCAGCGATGAGTTTGCCCGGCGCGATGAGGGCGGTCTCGTGATCGCCTGCACGCATACCCAGGCACGCTATCTGCTGCCCAAGGTCATTCCTGCTTTCCGACGACAGTTCCCCAAGGTTCACCTGTCGCTGGCCGAGGGTAGCCCGACGCAACTGGCCGAAATGGTGCTGCACGAACAGGCCGATATCGCGGTGGCGACCGAGTCGCTTGCGGCGACGCCCGGTCTGGTGACACTGCCTTGCTATACCTGGGAGCACTCGGTGGTCGTGCGTCCTGACCATCCTCTGGCAGAATTGACCTCGAGCGAGGCGCGCCAACTGACGCTGGAGCAACTGGCACAGTACCCGATCGTGACCTACGACAGGGCATTTTCGGGACGTCGCTCGATCGACGAGGCTTTTGCACGGGCCGATGTCCGGCCGGATATCGTGCTCGAGGCCATCGATGCAGACGTCATCAAGACCTATGTCGATGTGGGGTTGGGCATTGGCATCATTGCAGGCGTGGCATTCGATCCGAGGCGTGACCACGGCCTGATAGGCCTGCCGGTCGGCCGACTGTTCGGTACACATACCACTCGTATAGGCATCAAGTCAGGTGTGTTCCTGCGCGACTATGTCTATACCTTCCTGCAACTGCTGTCGGCAGGCCTCACCCGTGAGGCTGTACTGGACGCAATCCAGGGCACGCAACCGGAAGAATCCTGAGTCCTGCAAGAAGGCGGGCTCCCGCGCCTGTCTCCTTTTGCGGGCACATGCCGTACTGATCGATCTGTTTGTTCAATCGATTTTTTATTCTGGTATAAAAAATCAATCGAAATTCCCGTCTTGTCTATTGATTCTTTAACAAGAATTATTATCATTGTATTTATCTAATTTAATACGCAAGGTGGAACATGGCGCAGACCGTCAGTGCAGTTGTCGTCGGGGCCGATCGGCTTGGCAATATTCCCGATCTGCTCAAGGGGCACAACATCGCAATCACGCATCACATCAGTGGGCGTGATCCGTCTCACCAGAAGAAAACCCTGCAATTGCCCTCGGGTACGGAGCTCGTCATTCTGCTGACGGACTTCCTGGGGCACAACGTGATGAAGACCTTTCGCCATGCGGCGCAGCGATCCGGCATCCGGGTCGTGGCATGCCGTCGGTCAGTGTGCAGTATGCAGCAGGCGTTGACGCAATGCGGCCTGTGCGGCAACGAGTCGTGTGCGTACCGTAAACAGAGCAAGCAAAGCTGTTTCTGATCCCGCCACAGGGGATCACCGATCAACTGGCGCTGGCTGTGAGCCTGCGAGCGCCGTTGTAGCGCTTGCGCCAGTAGGATATGTCCATGCTTTCGATGCGCACCACGCTGCCGGCGCGGGGCGAATGGACGAACTCGTTGTTGCCCAGGTAGATGCCGACGTGCGAGAAACGTCGACCCAGGGTGTTGAAAAATACCAGATCCCCAACCTGCAGGTCGTGCTTGGAGACGGACTCGCCTTCGCTGGCCAGTTCGTACGAGCTGCGCGGCAACTTGAGCCCCAATGACTGCTCTGCAGCATAGGTAATCAGGCCACTGCAGTCAAAACCCTCTTCGGGAGAGCGGCCTCCCCAGCGGTAGCGTATGCCAAGGTAGCCCAGGGCTGCACTGGCTAGCGGGTTGGCATCGGGATCGTTGCTGTCGGGGGTTGGGCGGACGGAACGTGCGATCTGCACATCCCGGCTCAGGAGCAAGTCGCGGATCGGATCGGCTCCCTCGAAGCCCGTTGAGGCGGTCTGGCGGCGTATCGGGCTTTCAGCTGATGGCCCTTGTGTTGAAGCGCAACCCGCCAGAATGGTGCAGGCGGCGAACAGGCAAAGCGCCATGCCGGAACGAGGCCGGCCGGCACCGGACTGGGCAGTCAGGGCGGGTTTCGGTATCTGCATGGGTCTCATCGGAATGGCGCGTACCCTGCGATTCTATCAAAAGATACATCGAAGTAACAATCGAATTGCCGGGCGGGATATCATCCTGCTTTGACCTTTCGCAAATCACACCAAGGGAGAAAGACCATGAAACAAAAATCCGTCCTGACGCATGATGACGTCCAGAGCATCCTGTCGGCCGCCCGGGCCCACGCCCAGAGCCATGGCTGGGCCGTGACTATTGCGGTTGCCGACGATGGAGGGCATCTGCTTGGATTGGTACGCCTCGATGGTGCCGCGCCCCTGTCATCGCACATTGCACCGGCCAAGGCACATGCCGCCGCCGTGGGCCGGCGCGAAACCAAGGGCTTCGAGGACATGATCAATGGCGGGCGGACGGCGTTTCTGTCGGCTCCGCTGGTCGAAGGCATGCTGGAAGGCGGGGTGCCCATTGTCGTGACGGGCCAGGTGGTTGGCGCCGTCGGTGTGTCGGGCGTCAAGTCCAACGAAGATGCCGAGATTGCCTCTGCCGGTATTGCTGCACTGAACGCCTGAGACAGGCATGGCCCGGTCCCCTCGCTATCTCAATCCGGGTGTCCGCCGTTCCGAAGCGGTGGCCTGGGCCTTCTATGATTTTGCCAACTCGGGCTACACCACCGTCGTCCTGACGGCCGTGTTCAATGCCTATTTTGTGGGCGTGGTGGCAGGCAATGCTGATTGGGCCACGTTGTTGTGGACATTGACTCTGTCACTGTCCTACCTGATCGTCATGGCCGTCATGCCCGGCCTGGGTGCCTGGGCCGATGCGCACGCCGGCAAGAAAAAAATCCTGGTCTGGAGCACGGTAGGCTGTGTCCTGGCCACGGCCTCGCTGGTTGGGGCCGGGCCGGGGGATATGGCGCTGGCGATTGTGGCGATCGTCGTATCCAACGTCTGCTACTGCATCGGCGAAAGCATGATTGCAGCTTTTCTGCCTGAACTGGCCCAGCCTCATGCCATGGGACGGGTATCCGGCTGGGGGTGGAGCGTGGGGTACGTGGGCGGCATGTTGACACTGGGGCTGGGGTTGTATGTTGTCCTGCAAGGACAGGCAGAAGGACAGGCGGCCGCAGGCTATGTGCCGTCAGTGATGTTATTGACTGCTGCCGTGTTTGCCGTGGCGGCCTTGCCGGCCTTGCTGTTGTTGCGCGAGCGTGGCCGCACCCAGGTGGGGCCGGTCGCTCAGTGGAAGGTGCGTCCGGGCCTGCGCCAAGCCTGGCAACGGATGGCCGATATGCCTGATTTTCGCTGGCTGTTGCTGTGCGGCCTGTTTTATCAGGCCGGTATTGCGGTGGTGATCACACTGGCAGCCGTCTATGCCGAACAGGTCATGGGGTTCGGTCTGCAGCAGACCATGATGCTTGTTTTCCTGGTCAATATCGCGGCAGCGCTGGGCGCTTTCGCGTTTGGGCATGTGCAGGATTGGCTTGGGCATCGCCTTGCCCTGGGCCTGACATTGGCGGGATGGCTGCTGATGGTGGTCATGGCTGCCATGGCCGAAAGTGTGGAGCTGTTCTGGGCGGCGGCAACCCTGGCAGGGTTGTGCATGGGATCGAGCCAGAGTGCAGGGCGGACGCTGGCGGGGATTTTCGCACCCGCACAGCGTTTGGCCGAAAGTTTTGCGCTGTGGACCTTTTCCGGTCGCCTGGCGGCCATTATCGGGCCCGTGACCTACGGTATCGTCACGTGGTGGACTGCGGGCAATCATCGGTTGGCGATTGCACTGACCGGTATTTTCTTTGTGCTGGGACTGTGGACACTGTGTCGGATCAATGTAGAGAGAGGGATGGTACGGGCCCGTCAATCTGCTTGAATCCCCGGCAGGGGGACTTGCACAAAGTTGTTACTTCCGTGTTTGGTCATGTCAGCATATGTAAGCCTGTGCTGTTATCTGGGCGCAAACGGCTTAGAATCCAATCAAAAATACTTCAAGGTGTTGCGTAATTATTGCCAATCGATTCTTTTGTGGCAATTTTGCGCGCATCTCCCGTCCTGTTTCTGATTCGGTTGCTTCAATGATTAAGACGTTGCGTTCCAGAATTCTTTTCATCAGTACAGCCACCGTGGTGGCTGCCTTGGTCATCACCGGCATAGCCGCCTACAGCATTGCGCGGGACAGTACCCTGCAGACGCTGGAGCAGGATCTCGATGCGATCACGGCAGGCAATGCCATGGCCATCGATCAGTGGGTTGCTGCCAAATCGCAGGCCGTGGTGGCGACTGCGGCTGCTATTGAATATGGTGATCCGCGCGAGTTGTCTATCTACATGAGCAAGGCCAGCGGTTTTCCGATCACGTCCGTAGGCTGGACGGATAAGAGCTTCAAGTCGACGGTCAATGTGGCCGCAGATTATGATCCAACGGCGCGCCCCTGGTACAAAACGGCCGCGCAGGCGGGCAAGCTGGTTGTTACGAAACCTTATCCTGATTCTGTGAGTGGCATCATCTATGTGGCATTTACCATGCCGATGCTGCGCAATGGTTCGCTGCAGGGTGTGTTGAGCGGTGCCGTGTCCCTTGATGGCGTGCGTGAGGTGGTGTCGGCCATTCGCCCGACGCCCAGCAGCAGTGGGTTTGTCGTCAATACCGAAGGTTTGATCGTGGCGCATCCGGATGCTCAGTATGTGCTCAAACCCGCGACTGAACTGTCCGATCGGCTGACCCCCGCCGCTCTGGCTGAACTGGTGAAAACGCAGTCTCCCATGCAGGCTGCGCTGGATGGCCGTGCCCATTTGCTTCAGGCCAAGCCGGTCAACGGCACGGACTGGTTGTTGGTAGTGGCCATGGATGAGGCCGAGGCGACTACGGGTCTGGGCAGCCTGCTGCGCACGCTGATCCTGGCGATCGTGGTGCTGGTGTTGTTGGCTGCCGCCGTGTCTGCTGCCTTGACTACCAAGTCTTTCCGTCGCCTGTCCCAGGTGCGTGATGCCATGGACAAGATCGGTTCCGGTGGTGGCGATCTGACCCAGCGGCTGCCTGTGTCGGGGCAGGATGAGGTTGCACAGATCTCGTCGTCCTTCAATCAATTCGTGCAGCAGATTGCGACGGTACTGCAGGATGTCCGCAATGGCGTCGAGTCGATGCGAACCGCGACCGACGAGATCAAGGCCGGCAACGTTGATCTGTCACACCGGACCGAATCGTCCGCCAGCAGTCTTGAGCAAACGTCCGCAGCTCTGGCAGAGTTGACCGCCAATGCGCGTCAATCGGCCGAGTCGTCCGACCAGGCGTCGCGCCTGGCGAAGGCCGCCAGTGCGTCAGCCGGCCGTGGGGGCGAGGCTGTCGAAAGTGCGGTCACGACCATGGATGAAATTTCTCGGACTTCGACCAAGATCGGCGAAATCATCAGCGTGATCGACGGCATTGCTTTCCAGACCAATATCCTGGCGCTGAATGCGGCTGTCGAGGCGGCGCGTGCCGGCGAGCAGGGCAAGGGCTTTGCGGTGGTGGCCGGTGAGGTGCGTGCGCTGGCGCAACGCTCGGCCCAGGCTGCCCGGGAGATCAAGACACTGATCGATGCGTCGAGCAGCAGTGTGCAGGCCGGTACCGAGCGCGTGCGTACTGCGGGCGTGATCATGGGCGAGATCGTGCAGGACATCCAGCACGTCACGCATATCATCGGTGAAATCAATGGAGCCATGACCGAGCAGAGCACGGGTATCGGCCAGATCAATCAGGCCGTGGCGGACATGGACAGATCGGTCCAGGAAAATGCTGCGCTGGTGGAGGAGTCGACGGCGGCCTCCATCACGCTCAATGAGCAGGCGCACTATCTGGCGGATACCGTGTCGGCCTTTACGCTGGAGTCGGGTTCAGAGCATGCGCAGGGACAAGGCCACAACAGGGCTGCGCCTCTGTTGCTGTCTTCTCGCTAGGTCATCCACGCCGTACCTGTTTCAGATACGGCGGGCAACAACCACAGGTTCGACAAGCACGCTGCGGCGGCAGATCGAATCTGTGGTTGCGTGTACGCCAGATAGAGGATGGCGACCGGCTGGCGGCTTAGTGCAGCCGGCCATGCTCCGAAGTGTCGGGCTGCTGTTCGAGCTGGCGTACCAGGGCGGTGGAGTCCACACTGTCGAGGTGATAGGGTTTGCCACAGAAGTCGCAGCGCACATCGATATCGCCATCACGCTCGGCAATCATGTCACGCAGTTCTTCGGCACCGAGCATACGCAGCATGTCAAGTACTTTGTCGTGTGAGCAGGTACAGTGCCAGCGCACGGGCTGCGGTTCGAATGCCAGCAGCGACTCTTCCCAGAACAGGCGGTGCATCAGAGTGTCGGTATCAGTCTGCAGTAGCTCGCCAGGACGCAGTGTGCTGGCCAGGTGGCAGGCACGATCCCAGGTGTGGGTTGTATCTTCGGTTGTTTCCGATGCCTGATCGAGGGCCCCGCCGTGGTCTGGCAGGCGTTGCAACAGCAGGCCGCTGGCCTGATGTTCGTTGGCCTCCAGCCATATCCGCGTATCGAGCTGCTCGGAGGCCGCCATGTACTGTTCGAGGACCTCTGCGATGGTGTCGCCTTCCAGAGGAATCAGGCCTTGCCAGGCATGCTGGCCAGGCTGCTTGCGGGAAGGGTCGAGGATCACGGCCAGTTGTCCCTGGCCGCCGGGGTTGAGCCAGGCCTGTACGCCACCCTGCTCGGGCAGGGGCTGGTTTTCACGAAGCTTGGCCATGGCCCGAATGGTTTTGTCGGCACGGCATTCAACGACGATCAGCGACAGCGGGCCGTCTCCTTGTGCCTGCAGCAGCAGGGAGCCATCGAACTTGAGGTTGGCAGCCAGCATGGCACCTGCGGCAGTCAATTCTCCCAGCAGGCGGGCAACGCCTTCGGGATACTGATGGTGCTGGTGCGCTGCCTGCCAGGCGTGTCCGAGGTTGAGGCCGACGACACGCACGGTACGGTCGGCAAACAGGTAGGTTTTCAGTAGATCGTCGCTCATGGCAGGATTTTAGTCTATCCGCACCAGTGCTTCACGGTAGTTGCGCGCTTTCTCGACATAGTGCCGGGCGTTGAGATGCATCTGCGTGATTTCTTCGTCAGAGAGTGTGCGAACGATCTTGGCGATGCCGATCACCAGTGAATTGTCCGGGATTTCCTTGCCTTCGGGTATCAGGGTGCCGGCACCGATCAGGCAGTTCCGGCCGATGCGGGCATCATTGAGAATGATGGCCTGCATGCCGATCAGGGCACCGTCGGCAATGTGGCAGCCGTGCAGCATCGCCTGATGCCCGACCGTGACACCCTTGCCGATATGCAGCGGATGGCCGACATCGACATGCAGTACGCATGCATCCTGAATGTTGCTCTGTGGGCCGATGGTGATTGTGGCATTGTCACCCCGCAGCGTGGCGTTGGGCCAGATACTGCTGTCTTGGCCGAGCACGACATCGCCTATGACGGTGGCGTTTTCGAAAACGAAGGCACTGGGATGAATGCGTGGCGTCTGGTCGTGCAGGCGGTAGATGGGCATGTCCTTGTCCTGTGTCAGGTGGGCACGGAGGGTGTGGTGTCGGTAGTTGGCCAGAGATAGCCTGCCTCATCCATGTACAGCCATTCTTCCGAGCCGATCCAGGGGGCGATGGGCTGGTGCAGGGTCAGGGTCGGATCTCGCCAGTAGCCCAGGGCCAGGGCAGGGTCTTGATGGTCGTGCTGGTCGGTGCGGCTGATCTCCAGGGTACCTGTGTCGTGACTGTCGTCGGCTGTTGTGTGGCCTGCCTGAGCCAGCCTGATGCGATGGCCCGGGTAGACCCGTCCCAGGCTGCCAGGCCTGCTGGGCCATTGGCTGGCGCTTTCGCCGATCAGGCTGACAGCTTCGCTGGGATGCTGATATACGAAATTGGCGGGAATGCCGAACAATGTCTGGCAATGGGCACTCAGGTCAGCCGGGGGCATCCTGCCTGTGACGACCAGATTGCGCAGGTGGGCTGGTCGTATTTCCGTACCGGCCCAGGTTTCGCGCAGGTGCTCGAACGCCGCAGCCGGAAAGGACAGACAGGTCAGCGGCAGTTGGTCGAGCAGTGCCTGCAGTCGCCAGGCTGTGAGCCGGCCTGCGGTGGCGGCCAGCGAGCGGCCGAAATAGAGCACCGGCAGGAGCGTGTTGAGCAGGGTGGTGCCGAGTGACCAGTCCGATTGTGTCCAGAGCACATCGCCGGACTGCGGAAACCAGTCATGGGCAGCAACGAAACCTGGCAGGCTGCCGATCAGGCTGACTTGTGAATACAGCAGGCCACGCGGCTTGCGTCCGGCAGCAGGGCCTTGCGGGTACAGCAGCAGGGCGGGATCGCTTGGCAGCATGGTCAGCGGCGTGAAGTGATCCTCCTGGCGCGCCAGCAGGGTACGCCAGGACATGACATGCTCGTTGATCATGTCGATGGCCAGGATCAGCGACAGGCTCGGGCAGCGATGCTGGATGCGCAGAAGGTTTTCGCCGCCTTCGCTGTCGATGATGGCGAGCCGGGCCTCGGCATGGCGCAGACGCTGTTCGAGCGCGTCGGGCCCGAGCTGGCAGGAAAGCGGTACGGCGATGGCACCGACACTGTTGACGGCAAGCAGGGCAGCCAGCGACTCGGGCCGCTGGCCCAGAACCAGGGCGACACGGTCACCCCGGACAATGCCCATGCGCGTCAGGCCGTTGGCCAGGCGAGAAACGGTGCGGGCGAGCCGATCATAGGACCAGGTATCCAGTCGCCCCTCAGGGTCGACGGCGTACAGTGCGATGCGCTGTGCGTCTGCCGCATTTTCGACCCAGCGGTAGCAACAGGCCTGCGCCAGACTGAAGCGGCCTGGTATCCACCATCCGAAGGTGTCGTATAGGGTCGAATAATGATCGTTCATGGCCTGCGTGTTCTTTCAGACATGCAATCATTACTGATGCTGCCGGGAACGGCAACCTTTTTCGGCCTGGTGGTTGTTTCAGCCTCGTCTATCGATGACCGGCATCAAGCTCAGACGATGGGATGCGGCTTGCGCTGGCGCGCTGGCAGCAGGGTCAGGCGGGTGCCGGCCAGGCGGTCGTGCAGGAATTGGCCATCCCGGTCCAGCCAGGTCCAGATAAAGATCGTGAACGGGGCAAAGACGATCAGCAGGCCGGACGATGACCAGCCCGTCCAGCGGCCGATCAGCCAGACCAGTGCGCCTGCAGCCAGGGGCAGTGGCCAGAGCAGCAGGTAACGCAAGGCAAGGCGCGCCAGGGAGGGGCGCTGCCCTTGCGCATCGACCAGCTTGATATGCCAGGTGGACATGGGCAACGTCTGGCCGCCACGGCGCCAGCACAGCAGGAAGTAGGCCCCCAGGACGACAAACAGCCATGCCTGGCGGGTGTGCCGCAGCAACAGCGCATGATCGCTGCGGGTCAGGGTGTCGAAGATGAAATCTGCAAGGAAAACCAGTCCGAACAGCAGGATGCCTTCATACATCATGCTGGCAAAACGGGGCCAGCGACCGGGTGTCTTTATCACGGCAGGAGAGAGAGATGAGGTGGACTTCGTCATCCCGCCATTATGACGTAAAAGGTGGTTTTTTCATGTGCTGTGGCGCACAGTCGCTGATGTGGTTCATTGACCAAGGATAAACCTGCGACAAAAAAAACCGCCATGAAGGCGGTTGAAAAAGAGTCTGATGACTCTCAAGGGGAAATCGAGGGTCGTATCGCAGCGTTGCCGCTGTCCGGATCCGATCCCGATGGCTGCGCATGAAGGGCAACCATCCTGAATACGGTTCCGATTATACGGGTTAACCCTGATCGTCTGCAACAGCTTTCGGTATTTTGTTGTCGCGGTAGCTTTCCTGCACCAGTTCGAAGGCAAACAGCCGGCAGTCGAGCGCGCCGTTGCGCAGCGGCGTACGTCGCAACGGCTTGAGCCGCAGATGTTTGGGCAGGTCGAGGTCGCTGGAAATGGCGTGCAATTGCCAGCCTCCGAATTTCTGCTTGAGATTGCTGGCCCAGGCAGGCCACAGGGCGGCACCATCCTGTGCGGTCATGCGTTCGCCATATGGAGGGTTGGCAATGATCCAGCCCTCTGTCGCCGGAGCATCGATAGTGCGTGCATCACCCTGTGCGAAATGGATGACATCGCCCGGCAGAGTGCTGCGCAGCAGATTCTGGCGAGCGGCGGCGATGGCATCGGCATTGATGTCAAAGCCGACCAACGGTGCCTCGGCCTGCGTCCTGGCGTTTGCCAGGGCGGCATCCTTGAGTGCATGCCAGGCATGTTTGTCATGGTCGCGCAGGCGCATGAAGCCGAAGGGACGCGAGATTCCGGGGGGAATGCCCAGTGCAATGTGTGCAGCTTCGATCAGAATGGTGCCGCTGCCGCAGAACGGGTCCAGCAGTGCGTGAGCGGGTGTCCAGCCGGAGAGCGCCAGCATGCCGGCGGCCAGGTTTTCGCGCAGGGGGGCTTCACCCTTGTCGAAGCGCCAGCCGCGCTTGAACAGGGATTCGCCGGATGTATCCAGGTAGAGCGTGCCGGTATCTTCGGTCAGGAACAGGTGTACCCGGGCATCCGGGCGCACGGTATCGACATCCGGCCGGGCCCCCTCGCGCTCGCGCAGCCGGTCGCAGATGCCGTCCTTGGCTCGGAGGTTGCAATACTGCAGGCTCTGCATGGGACTGCGAATGGCTGAGGTATCGACGCGCAGCGTCTGCTCCGGGCCGAACCAGCGCTCCCAGGGAATCGAACGCGCCAGTGCGAGGATATCGTCTTCGTGGTGTACAGGAGCCTGACCTACCTGAACCAGGATACGGGTGGCCAGGCGCGAGTGCAGGTTGGCCCGCATGATGCCGGTCCAGTCGGTACGGAAGCGGCAGCCCGCCCGGTCGGCACGGACATCGGCATAGCCCAGGGCCAGCAGTTCATCGGCCAGGGACTGCTCCAGCCCCTGGGGGCAAGGGGCAAATACGGCATAGAGGCCGTTGCTGTCCGGGACTGCTGCCTGACGTTGGGCAGGTGCCTCGTGGCGGGCAGGCTGACGAGGTTCGCGCCCTGGCTGCCGCGCGGGGCGGTCGCTGCGTTCGTGGCGGGCAGCCTGTGGGCGGGCGGGCGTGTTGCGCCGGTCAGTGTCGCGGGAGCCTGGTTTGGCAGGTTCCCGGCGTGGCCGGTCGGTACGGTTTTCTGTGTCTGCTCCGTGCCGTGTTCTGGCTCCCGGACGTGTATCTGGGCTGCGACGTGTATCGGACGCACGGCGAGTATCTGCGCCGCGAGTGTCGGTGCTGCGTGTGCCCTGCGTTGCCTGGCGAGCATGCGCTTGCCGGGCGGGGCGATCGTCAGCCTGCCTGTCGTTGCTGCGGCGCTCGCCGGGGCCGGACGCGGCGCGGCGCGCTTGTTGCGGTGCTGCGGGCTCTGTATCGGTCGCGGCGGCATTGGCCGCACGGCGGGGTTCGAAACTGGCATGCCGGGCCCGTGCGCCGGTACGCATGCGCGTGCCGTTGCCGGGCTTGTCGCTGCTTTCTTCCCGTGGTTTCAGGGAAAGGGTCTTGCGTGACTTGTCGGAGGAAGAGTCTGTCATGAATATCAGAAAGGTTTGAGCACGACCATGGTCACGATGCCGAACAGCAGCAGGACAGTGATTTCGTTGTACCAGCGATAGAAAGTATGGCTGCGCTTGTTCTCATGCCGTTCGAAGCGGGCCAGCATGGCACCACAGGACAGATGGTAGCCGATCAGCAGGGTCACGAAGAGCAGCTTGGCATGCATCCAGCCGTTGCCGGGGCCATACAGGCCGATGCCATAGGCACCATAGAGCGCCAGGCCGAACATGACGGCGGGCATGGCCAGCAGGCTGGTGAAACTGTACAGCCGGCGGGCCATGCCCAAAAGACAGGCGTAGGTGTCGGGATGGTCGGACTGCTGGGCAAGGTTGACGAAAATGCGCGGCAGGTAGAACAGCCCGGCAAACCAGGCGATGACGAAGAAAATATGCAGTATCTTGATCCAGAGCATTGCCATGGCAATCGTATCCTTCAGGTGTGAGTAGGCTGCTGGCCGGGTTCAGCCACGCGTCTGGCCGTCGCCGGTCAGCACCCATTTGTAGGTGGTCAGGCCTTCGAGTCCGACCGGACCCCGGGCATGCAGGCGGTTGGTGGAAATACCGATTTCGGCACCCAGGCCGTATTCGTAGCCGTCGGCAAAGCAGGTGGGCAGGTTGACATAGACCGAACTGGAGTCGACCTCGCGCTGGAAACGCCTGGCTGCGCCCAGGTCTTCCGTCACGATGGATTCGGTATGCCCGGAACTCCAGCGGGCAATGTGCGCCATGGCAACATCGATGTCTTCGACTACACGGATGGCCAGGATCGGTCCCAGATATTCGGTGGCCCAGTCGTCGTCGGTTGCGGGCAGGGCCTGTGGCAGCAGGGCGCGGGTGCGTTCGCAGCCACGCAGTTCGACGCCGTGCCCGGTGAGTGCCGCACCCATGCGTGGCAGGAAGTCCGGTGCGACATCCTGATGGACCAGCAATGTTTCGAGCGCACCGCAGATGCCGTAGCGGTAGGTCTTGGCGTTGAAGACGATGGTATGTGCGCGGTCGAGATCGGCTGCCGCATCGACGAAGATGTGGCAGTTGCCATCGAGGTGCTTGATCAGTGGTACGCGGGCTTCTTCGCTCAGGCGGCGGATCAGGCCCTTGCCGCCACGCGGCACGATGACATCGACGTGTTCGGTCATGGTGGCCAGCAAGCCGACGGCGGCACGATCGGCCGTGTCGATGACCTGGACGGCATGCTCGGGCAGGTCGGCTTCCCGCAGCCCTTGCCGGATGATGCGACCCAGGGCGACATTGGAGTGCAGGGCCTCGCTGCCACCACGCAGGATGGCGGCGTTGCCTGACTTCAGGCAGAGGGCTGCTGCATCGATGGTGACATTGGGACGCGATTCATAGATGATGCCGATGACCCCCAGAGGGACACTCATCCGCGCGATCTGCATGCCGTTGGGACGCACCGTGGTGGCAGACAGGCAACCGACCGGATCCGGCATGGCGGCAATCTGTCCGAGGCCGGCTGCCATCAGGTCGAGCGTCCGGTCGGACAGTTTCAGGCGATCCAGCATGGCTGGCTCAAGCCCGCTGTGTTCGGCGGCCTCGAGATCGAGGCGATTGGCGGCCTGCAGCGTATCTCGCTGTTCATTCAGGGCTCGGGCCATGGCACGCAGTGCCGCAGCCTTGGCATGATCGCTGGCGCGCATCATCTCGCGGGATGCCAGGCGGGCCTGGGCACCGATGGCAAGAAGGGTATCTGCTAGAGTCGACATAGGGGCTGTTTTGGGTGTCGGTGCAAGGATCAGGGCAAAAAATGCACCGAGAGGAAGTATACCGGGCAGGAAGGGGCTTCGCGATTGACCTGGCTCAGTGCCGTGTCGGACATGTATCAGGACGGTCGTGCGATGCGCAGCGCCAGCCGTGTCATCTCTTCCCAGGGATCCGCCATTCTGCCTTCGGCAGCCAAGCCCTTGATCAGGCGATCGACATCGTGGGCATGGCGCACGGCAGCGGGCCAGATGCGCGTGGGTACACGATCCAGGGCCTGTCGGGCCAGGCGCTCGTGATCGCCGAAAAAACGCAGCCGGCGCATCAGCGCGCCCATGTCCTGGCCACTCTGGCGGGCTGCGGCCAGTCTGGCCAGTTGGCGGATCTCGTCACCGACCGCCCAGAGCACCAGCGGCAGTGCCTCGCCTTCGGCGCGCAATCCATCCAGAAGTCGCAGGGTACGTTCTGCCTGGCCGGCCAGCATGGCATCGCGCAGGCTGAACACGTTGTAGCGTGCCACATTGAGCACTGCATTGTGTACGTCTTCCGCGGCAAGATCGCCTTCCGGGTACAGCAGGCCGAGTTTCTGGATTTCCTGGTGTGCGGCCAACAGGTTGCCCTCGACCTTGTCGGCCATCCATTGCAGACTGTCCCGATCAAGCTTCTGTCCCTGGCGGGCCAGCCGCATGCCGATCCAGGCCGGCAGCCGGGCACGGTCCACACTGGCGATTTCAATCAGACAGGCAGATTGCTCAAGGGCGGAAAACCATTTGCTGGTGCGGGTGGTCTTGTCCAGCCGGGGCAGGCTGATCATGACGATGGCTTCGGGTGTCCCCTGTGCGCTGTCGCGAGCTTGCTGCGCAGCAAGCTGCTGCAGTGCGTCGGCCCCCGGCTTGCCCGGCTTGCCCGAGGGCAGGCGCAGCTCAATCAACTGACGATCGCCGAACAGGGAGACGGCCTGCGTGCTGGCAAGTGCGCTGCTCCAGTCGCTGCGCGCATCCAGTGTCAGGACAGTACGATCGGTATAGCCAGCCTGTCGTGCCGCCTGGCGCAACGCATCCTGCACCTCGATGACAAGCAGGGCCTCGTCGCCGGTGATGCAGTACAGGGCCTGCAGCCTGGCGGGCGCAGCCGCCAGTTGCTCGAGGAAACGATCGGCGTCCATGTTCTGGCCGGGTCCGCTCAGTCCTGCGCTTCGCGGGCGGCCTGTGCCGCAGCCTTCACGTCAGGGGCGGTCAGGCGATTGATCAGGCGACCGATGAGGCTTTCCTCAAGGCTGCGGTACAGCAGTGTCATTTCGCCTTCCTTTGCCTGAACGATTTCGTCGCTGTAGGGCATGTCCTGACTGGCCGAGAGTGTGATGTCCGGAATCAATGGCTGGCCGGCCTTGTCTGTCAGGCGAAAGATGTAGAACACGCTGAGTTCATATTCTTCGACACGGCCATTGGGATCAAGTGAGACCTCCCGCTGGGCCTGAGAGCGCTGGATCTGTTGCAGGCGGGCATCGGCCTTGTTGGGTTCGGTGACCAGTCGCGTGCCAGGAGATGCCGCACGTATGGCACGTCGCAACTGGGCACCGAACAGGGTGTTGTCAGGCACACCCACATATAGCGTATCGAATGGCAGCGGCGTCGTGCCCCGCATGGTGAAGCCGCAGGCGGCCAGCGACAGCAGCAGGGCAAGGAGGGGCAGGATCCGCTTGATGCTCATGGCTCAGCCTACGACGTTGACGAGTTTGTTGGGAACGACGATCACGCGCTTGGCGGGGCGGCCTTCCAGGAAACGCAGGGCTTCCGGGTGTTGTGCTGCCGCCTGCTCGATGGCTTCGCGCGTAGCGCTGCTGGGAACGCGCAATGCACCGCGCAGCTTGCCGTTGACCTGAAGCATGAGTTCGGTTTCGTCGCTGACCAGTGCGGCCTCGTCCACGATGGGCCAGGCGGCATCGAGCAGATCGCCGTGCCGTTCGGCGTAACCCAGGTCGCGCCAGAGCAGCCAGGTCATGTGGGGGACGACCGGATACAGGATACGCAGCAGGATCGACAGGCTATCGGCCAGCGCCGCGGCCGACAGTGGGCTGTCATCAAGCTTGGCGTCGTCCAGCGTGTTGAGCAGCTTCATGCCGGCCGACACCACGGTGTTGTACTGCATGCGCTGGTAGTCGTAGTCAGCCTGTCGGAGAATGGTATGTACCGTACGGCGCAGATCCTTGGCGGCTGCCGAGGCGGATGACCAGTCAATGCTGCCTGCCGATCCCTGGGCCAGGCCTGCTGCGATCTGCTGCTGGTGCGTCTGGGAGAACGACCACAGGCGGCGCAGGAAGCGGTTGGCACCCTCGACGCCCGAGTCGGACCATTCCAGCGTCTGTTCAGGCGGGCTGGCGAACATCACGAACAGGCGCGCGGTGTCGGCACCGTAGGTGTCGATCAGTGACTGCGGGTCAACACCGTTGTTCTTGGACTTGGACATCGTGGTGATGCCGTTGTAATCCACGGCGCTGCCGTCGGCCTTGAGACAGGCTCCGGTGATGGCACCCTTGGCGTCATAGGTATTCTCGACCTCTTCGGGCCAGAAATATTCGATGCCGCCCTTGGCATTCTTGCGCGAGTAGCAATGGTTGAGCACCATACCCTGACACAGCAGCCGGGTGAAAGGCTCGTCGAAACTGACCAGCTTCAGGTCGCGCATGACCTTGGTCCAGAAGCGGGCGTACAGCAGGTGCATGACTGCATGCTCGATCCCGCCGATGTACTGGTCCATCGGCATCCAGTAGTCGTTGCGGGCATCGACCATTGCCTGGCTGTTGCCCGGCGAGGTGTAGCGCATGAAGTACCAGGACGAGTCCACGAAGGTGTCCATGGTGTCGGTTTCGCGGCGAGCAGGCTTGCCGCACGTGGGGCAACTGCAGGACAGGAAGGCTTCATCCTTGTTGAGCGGATTGCCGCTGCCGTCGGGAATCAGGTGCTCGGGCAGCACGACAGGCAGGTCCTGCTCGGGAACCGGCACAGGGCCGCAGTCGGCACAGTGGATGATCGGGATGGGCGTGCCCCAGTAGCGCTGGCGCGAAATGCCCCAGTCGCGCAGGCGCCAGGTGGTCTGTTTGTCGCCGAGGCCTTTGGCGGACAGATCCGCAGCCACGGCATCGAGTGCCTCGGCGTAGGGCAGGCCGTCGTACTTGCCGGAATGGATGCAGCCACCGTGCAGCTTGTCGCCATACCAATCGTGCCATTGCGTGGCATCGTAAGCTGGCAACTGGCCTTCCCTGGCCAGCGAGGCGGCAGGGGCGATGACCTGCCGGATCGGCAGGTCATATTTGAGGGCAAAGGCAAAATCGCGCTCGTCGTGTGCCGGTACGCCCATGACGGCACCGTCGCCGTAGCTCATCAGGACGTAGTTGCCGACCCAGACCTCGACCTGGTCGCCCGTCAGGGGATGGGTGACGAACAGGCCCGTGGGCAGACCTTCCTTGTCACGCGTGGCCATTTCGGCCTCGGTAGTACCACCCTGCTTGCATTGCTCTATGAAGGCTGCCAGCGCCGGGTTGTTGGCGGCAGCGTGCGTGGCCAGCGGGTGTTCGGGAGCCACGGCGCAGAAGGTGACACCCATGATGGTGTCGGGGCGCGTGGTGAACACATACATGCGACCGTCCTGGATCAACTGGCCGGCTGTATCACGAATATCGTGAGTAAAGGCGAAGCGCACGCCCTGGCTCTTGCCGATCCAGTTTTCCTGCATCAGGCGGACCCGCTCGGGCCAGCCTTCGAGACCGTTCTGGACGTTGTTGAGCAGTTCTTCGGCGTAGTCCGTGATGCGCAGGTAGTAGCCGGGGATTTCTCGCTTTTCGACCGGGGCACCGGAACGCCAGCCACGGCCATCGACCACCTGTTCGTTGGCGAGTACGGTCTGGTCGACCGGATCCCAGTTGACGACCTGGGTCTTGCGGTAGGCGATTCCCTTTTCGAGCATCTTGAGGAACAGCCACTGGTTCCAGCGGTAGTACTCGGGATCGCAGGCGCACATCTCGCGCGACCAGTCGATGGCCAGACCCATCGACTGCATCTGCTTCTTCATGTAGGCGATGTTGTCGTAGGTCCACTTGGCCGGTGGTACCTGCGACTTGATGGCAGCATTCTCGGCAGGCATGCCGAAGGCGTCCCAGCCCATCGGCATCAGGACGTTGTAGCCGCGCATGCGCAGCTGGCGCGCCATCATGTCGTTGATGGTGTAGTTGCGCACGTGCCCCATGTGCAGCTTGCCGCTGGGGTAGGGCAGCATGGAGCAGGCATAGTATTTCGGCTTTTCGGAGCCGTCGGCCTGTTGGGCGTGCTCGACGACGCGATAGGCATCGCGGGTATTCCAGTCAGCCTGGGCGGCTGCTTCGACAGCGGTGGGGTGGTAGCGTTCCTGCATGGACTCAGTCTGGCGCAAAAGAAAAGGGACGATCAAGGCGCACGAAGGCGCGGGCCGGCTGGCCCGAATCCTGAGATTATATAGGAGGGGATAGGCACCGGCTGTTCGGGCCTTTTCCCCTTGAACAGGACGAATGGCTCAGAAGGTCGACCAGTCGTCGTTTTCAGCCGTGTCTTTTGCGGAAGTTGCGGTGTGTGCCAACGCGGGGCGCGATACGGGATGCGTCTTGGCTGGATGCGTGCCGACTTGAGATGACTGCCCGTGCATCCTGCCAGCGATGTTTCTGACAGGGGAAACAGGCTGTGAATGTATGGTATCACCGGTGTTCAGGTGGGCAATCGATGCGACCAGATCGGCGGCCTGCTCGCGAAGGGACAGGGCTGCAGCGGCAGCCTCCTCCACCAATGCGGCATTCTGTTGGGTAGTGACATCGATCTGGGCAATGGCCACGTTGATCTGGTCAATGCCGTCACTCTGTTCGTGACTGGCCTGGCTGATTTCATTGACGATGGCGATGACGGGCTCAGTCCCCTTGCCCATGTCGCGGACAATGTTTTCGGCCTGCGTGACCAAGGCGCTGCCGCGTCCGACTGTTGTGACCGAATCATCAATCAGGGTCTTGATTTCCTTGGCCGAGGTGGCGCTGCGCTGGGCGAGGTTGCGCACTTCGCTGGCCACGACGGCAAAACCTCGGCCCTGTTCGCCGGCACGCGCGGCTTCGACAGCAGCATTGAGCGCCAGGATATTGGTCTGGAAGGCAATGCTGTCGATCACGTTGATGATTTCGGCAATCCGGCGCGAGGCATTGCTGATTTCTGTCATGGTGCTGCTGACTTCACCCATGACCTGGACACTTTGCTGCGCCAGGCTTGCGGCTCCGCCTACGAGCCGGTTGGCTTCTCCGGCACTGCTGGCATTGTTCTTGACGGTGGCCGTGATCTGTTCCATGGAAGCGGCTGTTTCTTCCAGTGAGCTGGCCTGTTCTTCGGTGCGGCTGGACAGATCCTGGTTGCCAGCGGCGATCTGCGCGGTCGCGGAGGCAATGTTGTCTGCTCCGCTGCGCACCCGGGTGACGATATTTCGCAGGCTCTCGTTCATGGTGCCGAGTGCTCGCAGCAATTGCCCGGTTTCATCTTTGGCGGTGTGCCTGATGTTGGCGGTCAGGTTGCCTGCAGCAACCTGGTTGGCGAGTGCGACAGCCTGCCCCAGCGGGCGCGTGACGCTGCGGGTCATGAACATGGCGATCAGGATGCCCAGGATGGAGCCTGCCACGATCAGGGATGCCATCAGCCATTCGGCTGCCTGGTATGAACTCTTGACTTGTTCCCCGGCATCGACCATCTGGTCGTCTTCACGGTCGATCAGTTTGAGCAGTTCGGCTTCATAGCGTTTCTGCAATGGCCGCATGGTGTTGAGATATTCACGCGTTGCCTCAGCCTTCATGTGTTCCGCAACCTGTCTGAGAATGCGCTCACCCGATGCGCGGTAGTCCGTGCGAAGGGTCAATGCATTGCGATGTGCCTGGACAGAGACTGGGTCCGTGATGATTTTGCCGACAGACTCCAGCAAGGCTGTGATTCTTTCGGCGGTGTCCTCGATTTCCTTGACGAGGGGCCCCTTGTCGTTGCCGTCGTCGGAGAGCAGGATGGCCTGATAGGCAGACGTTTGCTGATTCAGTTGCTGGATCAAGGTGTTGGCGTCGACGGTCAGGGGATACTGATCTTCGACGACGTATTGCATGTTGTGATGCATGCCTGCCAGATTGGCCAGTGCTGTGCCACCCATGGCAATGAGAAGAAAGACAAGCACGCCGAAACCGAGGCCCAGGCGGGCACCGACCCGCCAGTCAGAAAAATGCATCATGTGGATTCCTTGAAAGAATGCCAGTCTACTGATCTGATTCGGCGTGGCGCTTGTCAATGTGTGCAGACACATTGACGCATGGTGCATATTTGGCACCATGCGTTTTCACCTGATTTTGCGCAAACCATTGCGGACGCAAACTGGTTACGCCGCGTTGCGGCGTGGCGAGTGTTGCGCGGGTACCGGGCGGGTAACGTCAGAAGGTTGACCAATCGTCGTCGTTGCCTGCCGTTTCCTGGGAGGATTTGGCTGAAAGGGCCAATGGCTTGTTCCGGGTCGGGCGGAGGGTGGGATTGTGTGCTGGAGTCGGTGGCTGATTTTCAACTGGCCTGGACGAGGTCGCAGGTACGGCAGTCAGGTGACGAATGGGCCGTGCTGCCGAGGCCGTATCCGTTTGCCCGGTGCGAAAGTGAGCAATCGACCCGACCAGCTCGGAGGCCTGCTCGCGCAGTGACATGGCTGCAGCGGCAGCCTCCTCCACCAATGCAGCGTTCTGTTGGGTAGTGGCATCGATTTGGGCAATGGCGATATTGATCTGGTCGATGCCATCACTCTGCTCGCGACTGGCCTGGCTGATTTCGTTGACGATGGCGATCACCGGCTCGGTGCCCTTGCCGACATCGCGGACGATATTTTCAGCCTGGGAAACCAGTGCGCTGCCGCGTCCGACGGTCGCTACCGACTCGTCGATGAGACTCTTGATTTCCTTGGCCGAGGTTGCGCTGCGCTGGGCGAGGTTGCGCACTTCGCTGGCGACGACGGCAAAGCCCCGACCCTGTTCGCCGGCGCGCGCGGCTTCGACTGCGGCGTTGAGCGCCAGGATATTGGTCTGGAAAGCAATACTGTCGATCACGTTGATGATTTCGGCAATGCGGCGCGAGGCATCGCTGATGGCCGTCATGGTGCTGCTGACTTCGCCCATGACACTGACGCTTTGCTTGGTCAGGGTTGCGGCACCATCCACCAACCGATTTGCTTCGCCGGCACTGCTGGCGTTGTTCTTGACGGTGGCTGTGATCTGCTCCATGGAGGCGGCTGTTTCTTCCAGTGAGCTGGCCTGTTCTTCGGTACGTCCCGAAAGGTCCTGGTTGCCGGCGGCGATCTGTGCGGTGGCCGAAGAAATGCTGTCTGCGCCCGTGCGTACGCGCTCGACGATGGTGCGCAGACTGCCATTCATGGTATCGAGTGCGCGCAGCAACTGCCCGGTTTCATCCTTGGATGCATGTTCGATCTGGCTGGTCAGGTCACCTGCTGCGACCCGGTTGGCCAGTGCAACGGCCTCGCCCAGCGGGCGGGTGACACTGCGCGTCATGAAAAAGGCGATGCCGATGCCCAGGATGGCACCGGCCAGAATCAGGGTGATCATGATCATTTGAGTCTCTTGGTACGATTCCTTGACCTGGGCACCGGCCTCGAGCATCAGTTGATTCTCGCGCTCGATCAGCCTGACTATTTCTTCCTCATACCGCTCCTGAATGGGCTTCATGCCCCGGAGGTATTCATTCGTGGCCGCATCTTGCGCATATGCGGCGATATGTTCCCGTATCCGGGAACCCGATGCGAGAAATTCTGTGCGGATGGTGGTTGCGTTGGTCAGCGCCTGGCGTGACCGGGAATCCGTCAGTGATTTATCCAGGGAGTCCATCAATGCGGAGATTGTGCCCATCGTATTCTGGATGGTGTTGAGCAGATCCTGCGATCCTCCCCGGTTATTGGTGAGCAGCAGGGTTTGATAGGCACCGGTCTGTTCGTTGAGTTTATCGATCAGGTTGTTGGCATCGACTGTCAGCGGATATTCATGCTCGATCACATAGGCCATGCTGCGGTTCATGCCGGACAGGTTGATCAATGCCACGCCGCCCATGATGACGAGAAGAAGAATAAGCGCGCCGAAGCCAGCACCCAGGCGGGTGCCGACTCGCCAGTCGGAAAAATGCATTATGTATATTCCTTGAAAAGGGATGCCCAGTCTAATGACTTGGGCGGATCGGCTGCTTGCCGATCCGTGCATACACATTGACGCATGATGCAAATTTGGCGCTTGGCACTCTGCCATGATATTGCGCAAATCATGGCATGTGGAAAGGGCTTATTGCGTGTCGGTGTCGCAGGCTGCTTCCTGCAGGTTCCTGTGTCGCCACTGATGTGGAGACACGCCGAAAGCCTGTTTGAACATGCGGGAAAAACTGGCTGCGTCGTTGAACCCGTGCTCCAGCGCCAACGTCAGGATGCTTTTGTGGGCCAGTACGGGTTGTGCCAGTGCCTGTCGCACGGAAACCAGGCGAATCCAGCGGATATACTGGGCTGGCGTCAGGAAGTGATGCTGGAACAGTGCATATAGCGTGCGTCGTGAAATGTGCAGCGCCGAAGCCAGCGTGGCCGGACTGAGTGCCGGATTGGACAGGTGCTGTCGGATGAAGCGATGTGCCTGTGCCAGCTTGGGTTCAAGCGCGGGTTGAGGGCTGTCTTGCAATTGTTGCAGCAATGAGTGCTGCAGCAGCCATTGGGCGGATTGCAGAATGATGTCGGCATCGGCCAGACTCAACTGCGCGCCATGCAGCAGTGTGCGCGCGGCGACCAGTGCCGTGTGTGTACAGGGCAGGTTCGCCATGGGGCGAGCGCAGAGTCTGGCGGCATGCAGGTGCCAGTCGGGTATGGTGTCGTACGGTAGTGTCAGTACGGTCAGACAGGTCTCGGGGGCGAGGTGCAGGCTATATGGAAAACCGGCGTCGTAGAGCGTGACTTGTCCGCTTGGCAGGATGCATTGCCTGCCGCCCTGGCTCAGGTGCATGCCGCCGGCATGAAGCCAGACAATTTTGAGATGACCGTTTTCCGCATGGTTCCGGATGGGCCGCTCGTAGTGCATGCGGCATTCCTGCGTGTAGTAGGCAGTTGTGAGACGGCGACTGCCAAAGGTCCGGTGATTGATATTGGCCCGGAAGTCGCGCCGCCGGTCCACTTGAAGTTGCAGCCAGGGAAAGTGGGTCGCGGCAAAGGCACGGCACTCATCAAAGCTGGATAACTCATGACGGCTTTCTGGTGGAGAATAAAGCTCGATCAGCATATGGTCTCGGAGATTCCCTCGCTATTATCCGGGGGCGTGTGGTCTGTGGGCGAATATCTGATTCATAGTGCAATTGTGAATTGAGTTGACGTGTGTCAATCATGGGAATAGCGATACCCGGAGGCGGGGTATCGCTGCTTGAGTGTCTCTTGGGGCTGGATTTGACCCTGCAATGCGTGAATATCACGAATGAATATTCATCCCGGGATTTATTCAGACTCTGCTCGAGCCCAGATAGGCGCTGCGCACGCCTGCGTGGGCGCGGATCTCGTCAGGTGTACCGGCGGCAATGATGTGGCCCTGGGCCAGTACCACGATGCTGTCGGCATGGGCAAAGACCACGTCCAGGCTGTGTTCCGTAAACAGAATCGCCATATTTCGCTCATCGGCCAGGTGCCGTACCAGAGCCATCAGAGCATGTCGCTCAGGTGCCGTCATGCCGGCAGCCGGCTCATCCATGAGCAGCAGGCGAGGGCGGCCCGCCAGTGCAATGGCCAGTTCGACACGCTTGATGTCGCCGTAGGCCAGGACACCGCACAGCCGCCCGGCACTGCCTTGCATGCCGACCTGCGTCAGCAGGTCCATGGCCTCGTCAGTCCGGTATCCCTGGGCCTTGCGCCAGAATGAAAACAGGCGGCGGTCACGCGCCAGCAGGGCAATCTGGATGTTTTCGAGCACGCTGAACGAACCGAATACAGCGGCAGTCTGGAATGTGCGTCCGACACCCTGCCTGCCTATCTCGCGTGACGACAGGCCTGCCAGGTCGATATCGGCCAGCCGGATGTGGCCCTGGTCCGGTGTGATCTGGCCATTGAGCAGGTTGAACGTGGTGGATTTGCCGGCACCGTTCGGACCGATCAGCGCCAGCATCCGGCCTGCAGCCAGCTCGAAGGAGACATTGTCGACAGCCTGCAGGCCGCCGAAGCGCTTGCTCAGGTTCTCGACGCGCAACAGCGCCGCAGGGGGAGAAGTGGGGACGGCGATGCCGGGCGACAGGGTCATGTGCGTGCTCCCGGTCGAGCCCACAGGCTGCTCAGGCCCTGTGGCATGAAGAAAATCAGCAGCAGGATAATGCCGCCCAGCATGGCATGCCAGTAATCACCCAGTCTCGAAATGCTGTCATGCAGCCAGGTGTAGGCGGCGGCCCCGGACAGCGGGCCGGCCAGTGAGCCCAGTCCGCCCAGGATGACCATGACCAGTCCGTCCACGGAGCGGCCGATCGACAGCGCATCGTCGGGCGCGATACTGCCCTTGAAAAATGCGTACACGGAGCCGGCCAGGCCGGCCACCAGTGCTGCTGCCACGAAACCGGCCAGTTGGATGCGACGGGTATCCATGCCAATCGCAGCGGCACGCAGCGTAGAGTCGCGGGTTGCGCGCAGAGCATAGCCCAGCGGCGAGCCTGACAGACGAAACAGGAAGACGATGCCGAGACCGGACAGTGTCAGGCTGAGATAGTAGTAGGCTGCAGGTGAGGACAGCCAGGCGCTGGGCCATAGACCGATCAGGCCGTTGCTGCCGCCGGTGAAGCCATCCCACTGGTAGGTCAGGGACCAGAGAATCTGAGCCGTGGCAAGCGTCAGCATGGCCAGGTAGACGCCGGACAGCCGTACGCAGAACCAGCCAAATAACAGGCCGCCGGCCGCCGCGACCAGGGGGCCCGCCAGTAACGCAGCTTCCATCGGCAGGTTCAGCTCCAGGAACAGCAGGGCTGCACCGTAGGCACCCAGGCCGAACCAGGCGGCATGGCCGAACGTATGCAGGCCGGCGGGACCGATCAGCAGGTACAGGCTGGCGGCAAAAAGCCCGGCAATCAGGATTTCTGTCGCCAGAATCGTCAGGTAGGGCCAATGCGCCAGTAGCCAGGGCAATGCCAGCAGGCCGATGACCAGCGTCGCACCACCCAGGCGCAGCAGCCGCACCCTGCCGGGTGCATGTGGCGTATCGCTCGAAAGGCTGGTGCTGAGCGGTGCGGCATCATGTTGTTCGGGCAGTGGTTTGCCCAGCAGCCCCCAGGGGCGGAACACCAGAATGATCGCCATAATGATGAACTCGGCAACCAGGGTCAGCTTCGACATGCTGAACGACCAGCCCCACAGATCGACCTGGCCGATGAAAATACATAAAGCCTTGACCTCGCAGATCAGCAGGGCCGCCAGAAAGGCACCACCGAGCGATCCGAGACCGCCGACCACGACCACGACGAAGGCGCTGGCGATGATTTCGAGATCCAGGCTGAGCGTGGCCGGAATGCGTGGCGCGGCCAGTGCGCCGCCCAGCCCGGCCAGGCAGGCACCGAGGGCGAAGGCGGTGGTGAACAGCCAGGCCTGGTTGACGCCGAGCGCGCCCAGCATGGTTCTGTTTTCGGCGGCGGCGCGCAGCAGTACGCCCCAGCGGGTCCGGTGCAGCAGCAGCCAGAGCAGGCCCAGTACCAGCGGGCCGACAACGATCAGGAAGAGGTCGTACTCTGGAAAGCGGCGTCCGAAAATCTCGATCGAGCCGGACAGCCCGGGTGCGCGCGGGGCAAACAGATCCTCGGGGCCCCAGGCCAGCAGTGCCAGGTCGCCGATGATGAGCACCACGGCGAAGGTGGCCAGCAGCTGGAACAGTTCAGGTGCGCGGTAGATACGGCGCAGGACAATGATTTCGACCAGGCCACCGATGCCGCCGACCAGTATGGCGGCCAGCGGCAGTGCCAGCCAGTAGCCGATGCCGGTTGCGCCGAGCGCGTGGATCAGTGTGCCGGCCAGATAGACACCCAGCATGTAGAACGAGCCGTGCGCGAAATTGATGATGCGGGTGACACCGAAAATCAGCGACAACCCGCTGGCGACCAGGAACAGCGCACTGGCATCGGCCAGTCCGTTGAGCAGTTGCAGCGGCAGTCCGCCCAGATTCATGGTGCAGTCGTGCGCAGTTGCCGTACCTGTTCGTCGCTGGGCTGCAGGTCGGCACCGTCGATATAGCGGAAATCGACCATGACGCCCTTGCCGTCCTGCTGTGCGGTCTTGCCGACGTAGACGCCCATGGTGGCCTGGTGATCCAGGGAGCGGTACTCGATCGGGCCATAGGGAGAGTCCAGTTGCAGGCCCCTGAAGGCCTCGATCAGGGCTTCCGTATCGGTCGAGCCGGCCTTTTCGATACCGGCGGCCAGCGACATGAGCGAGGTATAGCCCACAACCGAGCCGACGCGGGGATAGTCATTGAAGCGGGTCTGGTAGGCCTCGACAAAGGCCCGGTTGCCGGGGGTGTCGATGCCATACCACGGGTAGCCGGTCACGATCCAGCCTTGTGGTGTTTCGGCCCCCAGAGGATCGAGATACTCGGGCTCTCCGGACAGGACGGAAACCACTTCGCGGCCTTCGAACAGGCCCCGTGTGTTGCCTTCGCGCACGAAGCGGGTCAGGTCAGCCGCGAACAGGACATTGAAAATGGCATCGGGGCGCGCGTCGTCCAGTGCCTGCACGACTGCGCCGGCATCGATCTTGCCCAGCGGTACGGCCTGTTCCGCGACGAATTCGATATCCGGTTGCGCGGCCTGCATCATTTGCTTGAATGTGGCCACGGCCGACTGGCCGTATTCGTAGTTGGGGTAGACGATGGCCCAGCGTTTCTTGTCGAGCTTGATGGCTTCCGGTGCCAGTGCTGCCACATGCATCCAGGTCGAGGGGCGCAGGCGGAAGGTGTAGCGATTGCCATTCTGCCATGTGATCTTGTCGGTCAGCGGCTCCGCTGCCAGGAAGAATACCTTGCGCTGGCGCGCGAAATCGGTCAGCGCAAGGCCGGTGTGCGACAGGAATCCGCCGAACAGGACTTCGGCCCCTTCGCGCGTCATCAGATCCTGGGCAGCGCGAATTGATTCTCCGGGGTTGCCGTTGTCATCACGCCAGAGCACCTCGATGGGACGTCCCAGCACGCCGCCGCGTGCGTTGATCTGTTCCTGGGCCAGTTGCCAGCCCATTTTGTAGGGTTCCAGAAAGGCGGGAATGGCCTTGTAGCTGTTGACCTCGCCAATGCGCAATGGTGTGGCGGTGTCTGATCCGGATTGGGCGAGGGCGCTGAAGGAGGCAAGTCCAAGCGCCAGCAGGACTGTACGGACGAAGCGGGTGGGATTCATGGGGTCTGCAACCATAAATGCTCAATATGAGCATAAATATACTGCAAAAAAAACCGGTGCGGGAAAATTCCTCCGGTTGGTGCTGATTCTGGCTGGCAACGGAAAAAGGCCCGACATGCCATGCATGCTGGGCCAGTAGGTGCGTCCGGCAAGGCGGCTGCAATCAGCGCAGCTTCGTTTCCTTGTAGTCAACGTGCTTGCGAGCGACGGGATCAAATTTCTTGATCAGCATCTTTTCAGGCATGTTGCGCTTGTTTTTGGTGGTGGTATAGAAATGCCCGGTGCCAGCGCTGGACTCGAGCTTGATTTTTTCACGTGCGCCTTTGGTCGCCATGATGTGCTCCTGGTAGACAGGTAGGCTGTAACAGCCTGGTTTTGTTCAGTGTCGATCCGGCATGCCGGATCGGACGTATCACTTTGGATCTGGGCAATCAGCCTTCGATCGCTTCGCCGCGCTCGCGCAGGTCGGCCAGGACGGCTTCGATGCCGTGCTTGTCGATCGTGCGCAGTGCGTTGGTCGAAACACGCAGACGGATCCAGCGGTTCTGGCTTTCGAGCCAGAAACGACGCGACTGCAGATTGGGCAGGAAGCGACGCTTGGTCTTGTTGTTAGCGTGCGATACGTTGTTGCCCACCATCGGGCCTTTGCCGGTAATTTGGCATACGCGTGCCATGGTTGCACCTCTTTGAATTCTATCGGAATTACATAACTAAGCCAGCAATGGTACTACGATTGAACGTGCTTTGGCAAGCAATTATGCAATAAAAACTGTTCTGTCGCGTCCTGCCGACTTGGCGGCAAGCAGGGCATTGTCGGCACGGGTGAGCGTTTCGGAGAAATCCTCGCCGGATCGGTATTGCGTCCAGCCCAGGCTGGCGGAGATGGGATGTGCCTGGCCCAGCACAGACTCGAGCGCAGGCCCCAGTTCGGCGATGCGCAGGCGCACGCGCTCGGCCACGGAGCGTGCCGCATCCGCATCCGTGTCGGGCAGCAGGATCAGGAACTCTTCGCCGCCCCAGCGACCACAGATGTCGTACTCGCGCAGCGCTGTCTGGATTGCCTGGCCGATGCCGACAATGACCTTGTCACCGGCCACATGGCCGAATTGGTCGTTGATGAGCTTGAAATGATCGATGTCCAGGATGCCCAGTGCGTAACTGATGCCTTTGCGGTGCGAGAGCCGGGTTTCTTCCTGGAGCCGCTGGGTCAGGAAGCGGCGATTGTTCAGTCCGGTCAGGGCGTCGCGTGAGGCCGAATCACGCAGGGCGTCGCTGAGTTCACGCAGGCTGTTCTGGTAACGGTCTGAAATCCGGGTCAGTTTTTCGAGGCGTCGCAACTGCTTGTCATATTGCTGCGTCAGCGTTTCCTGGCGGCTGTGCGAAATGGAATGATAGCCATCGGAAATCCGGACCAGCCGCGCCAGGCGCTCGTTCTGTTCTTCACTGTAGGCCAGCAGGCGCTGCAGTGCGTCGTACAGTGGATGGCCCTGATGGGCAGGATCATCCAGCAGGGATTGGATATGCCCGGCCAGATCCTGTTCTGGCAGGTTCATGTGCTTTGGCTGTCGCTGCTGATGTTGAAGGGGAACGTGCAGTCCTCGCGAAACTCATCCGCCAGGTCGAAGACACGCTCGTTGAGCGGATCGTAGTACCAGTCCACGCTGACTGGCTGGCCACCCAGGTGGGCTTCCTCGAGCATGTCGAAAATGTCCATCATGGCCTTGACGGAGCTTGTATTCATGTAGACCAGACGTAGCTCAAGGCGCAGGGGGCGTTGCTCGCTGCCCAGGTAGGCTTCGAGCCACTGGATGATCGGCGTGAAGAATTCGTACGAATTTTCGGGGTAGGAGTCTCCCCGCATCAGCAGGACGCCTTCGGAAAAGGCACTGGTGACACCGGGAGTGGATTGGCTGCTGGGGATGTTCAGGTCGTTCATGCTGGTCGATGCAAAAAATCAGATCACGGCGCGCAGGCTGAAAAAGACGCGGCCATTTTCCGTGGGGGTCAGCGATGCGGCAAGGGGAACTGCTGACTTGCGGGCGATGTCAATCAAGCCCAGGCCGGCACCCGATACGGCATCGGTGTTGCGGGGTTGGCGCAATTGTGCCTTGTAGGCGGCCTTGAGGGCGGTTTTGTCCATGGGGGCGAGTTCATCCACCTTGGCCAGGAGGCGTGAGGCGTCGGCAGCTTCCACGAGATTGCCCGCATGGATGATATAGCGGCTCTCATCCTCCTTGGCGACGATGACCGTGGCGGCGCTGTCCTGCTCGCTGTAGCCCTGTGCCAGGGCGTAGTGGCGGATGTTCTGCGTCATTTCGATATATACGCTGAACACATCCATGGCGGCCGATGGCTGCGCACTGTCGGCCTGCAGGTAGTTTTTCAGGGCCGTGCCGATCTCTTCGATCAGGCTGCGGGAAATGGGGCCGTTGAAGCACAGCAGGATGCGTTGTCGATCCATGCTGGCCCTCAGGGCGAATAGGTCGATCATGTCCATGTGATGGGTCATCGTGTGTGAAAGTGGAAGGACAGGACGGTAATATCGTCCCGTTGTGGGTGGTTGCCGCGGTAGGCCTCCAGGGCGGCTTCCAGGGCTGCGGCTCGCTGGTCCTGCGGCAGGCCGGCATTTTCAAGCAGCAACTGTGCCAGGCGGGTATGGCCAAAACCGTAGCCGAATTCGCCGCCTGCCTGATCCAGGAAGCCATCTGTGACCAGGTAGTATGTTACATCCGTGCGCAAGACCAGTTCCTGATCGGTGTAGGTACCCTGGCGACGGTCACCAATGGCGCGCCGGTGTCCCTTGACCTCATCGACAGTATGACCATCGCTCCAGTACAGGCCGATCCGGGCACCGGCAAAATGCAGCAGGCCAAGCGTGCGATCCACGCACACCAGGCCGACATCCATGTTGGTGGCAATGCCGCGAGGCAGCTCGTACTGGTGCATCATGTCGCGCATGGCCTGGTCGGCGCGATGCAGGATGGCGGCCGGTGATTGCCTGTCGGTTTCCGCGACGGCATGGTCCAGCGCGGCACGTGCCAGCATGGTCATGAGCGCGCCGGGCACACCATGACCGGCGCAGTCGACCACCCCCAGGATGTACTGATCGGCATTGCCCTGGCACAGGTAGAAGTCGCCGCCGACGATGTCTCGGGGGCGCCACAGGACGAAGGAGTCCAGGCCGGGAATCTGCCGCAGTTGCTCGTCAGGCAGGATGGCGCGCTGGATCAGGCTGGCATACTCGATCGAATCGTTGATCTGCTGGTGCGCACGGCGCATTTCATCGTTGGCCTGCTCGAGTTCCTGTGTGCGTGCCTGTATGCGGCCTTCCAGGTCCTGGGTATGGTTGCGTATCTGCGCCGCCATGGTGCTGAAGGCACGGTTCAGATCGCCCAGCTCATCGTGACGCGGCGGAGGTGGTGCCACATCATAGTGCCCGGCTGCCAGGGCCTGGGCGGAGCGCTGCAGGTCCCGCACGGGACGCAGGACCAGGCGTTCCACGGCATAGCCGAAGGCCAGGATCAGGACCGCCAGCAAGACGATGACCACCACCATCATCAGGCTGAACCAGCCGGTATCGATGCCTCGGGCAGCCTGCAGGTCGACGGCCAGCACGATGTACCAGTCAAGTTCGGGCAGGTAGGTCAGGGTCAGCAACTGGCGTTGCTGGCCGATATCGACGAACAGGCTTTGCACCGTGCCTGGCTCGGCCTGGGCCAGCAGCATGGCGTCTTCCAGTGCCGCGGCCTGGGTGGGATCGCCGAGCTGGCCTGCCAGGGTCTGCTGCGCGCCCACGGCAGCACCGGCTGCCTGGTTCAGGGCGATCAGCTTTTCATTCTGGTGTGCCTGGATGATGCCGTTGCGGTTGACCAGCATCGGTGTGACACCGCTTTCGCTGTTGGCGATGAATTCCTGCACGAACTGGCTCAGGTTGAAGCCGCTGCCTGCCAGGCCGAGCACCTCGCCATTATCCCGGATGGGGACATTGACCCAGATCTGCGTGACCTGCAACTGGGCATCATGGTTGACGTTCAGGGAATAGGGGGCTTCCTGCTGCAGCGTGCTGTAGAACCAGGCGTCGTCCTGGCTCTTGGTGTTCAGCGTGTAGCGAGGCTGCTGGCTGTAGGCCTTGGTGTCGTCATTGAAGTAATAGTTGCCGCTTTCGGCGCTGGCGATGAAATAGGCGTGGTCGTGCAGGTCCTGGCGATATTTCTCTGCTTCCCTGAACAGCAGCCCGGTCTTGTCGGGATCCTGTTCGTCGCGCAGCCATTGGATGGTGACTTCCGAGTTGGCCAGGCGCCGAGCCAGGGCAATGTCTCGCGCCACCGGTGCCAGGATGGTCTGGCGCTGAAGCAGGATCAGGTTGCGTGCGTAGGCTTCACCGAAATGGTTGCGCACGTTGTCCATCAGTTGCCAGCCGAGCAGGCCGGCGGGAATCAGCGCCGCCAGGCAGGCCAGCAGGAGTGCGACGATGGATTTGGCCCGCAGGCCGGCTTTCCAGAGTGCCATGTCCGAGTGGGTGTAAGAGTGTGGGTTGAGGGGGGGCGTCTCAGGAATGCGTGACGATATTGAAGGACAGGCGGCCCTGTGTGTCGCGACCGACATCGTACGACAGAGTTTCGCGAACCGAGTTGTCGGGATGAAAGGTCAATACCATTGGCTGGATCTGCTCAAGCTCGTGCTCCTGAATATAGGCAGAATTGCAGATGATGACCTCGTCGCCCTTCTGGCAGGTGCGTGCAGCGGCACCATTGAGGATGCAGCAGCGAGAGCCGCGTTCGCCATAGATGACATACGTGCTGATGCGTGCACCAGAATGCTTGTTCCAGATATCGACGAATTCCAGTGGCAGGATGCCGGCGGCTTCGCAATGATCAGGGTCCAGAGTGATGGAGCCGTGATATTCGAGATCGGCACCTGTGACCCGGATGCCATGAAGTTTGCCGCGAACGACTTTTCTCACGATATATCCTGTGGTAAGCGGGGGATGACGGGAGATCATTGTAGTGTCATCGGTAGAATCGTGAAGCGAATTTATATAGGGAGAATTGCAGGGACGGCCAGGAAAGTTGATGAATGACACTTTCAATTCCGGTTTTGCAGGTATGGAAATACAGGATTGCAGGAGGTAGTATTCTTTCAGGCGGGTTTCGTCATCAGGACATGATGAAGCCCATGCTGCATCGGAGTGCATGTGTAGACCTTTTTTCCATCCAGAAGGAGGTGTCGTGAGTCCGGTATCAAATGCCATAGCCAACAGGCTGCAGCAGCTTCCCCATCCCGTTCAGCTGATCCTGCCCGATGGCACCCCGATCGGCACGGACGCTCCCGCTGTCCGACTGCAACTGCATGACATCAAGACGCTCGCCAACCTGGCTTCCGGCGAGGTCGGGGTGCTGGGGCAGGACTACGTCGAGGGCCGGGTCGATATCGAGGGGCGCATGCGTGATGTCATGGCCGTGGCGGCGGCGCTGTTGCCGGGCTCCCCGGTCGAGGCTGCCCGCAGCGGCTGGCTGACTGAGCTGATACGGCGCCTGGTATCGGTGTGGCGTCATTCTGTGGACCGAGATGCACGCCAGATCGAATTCCACTACGACCTGTCCGATGCCTTCTACGCACTCTGGCTGGACCCGCGCAGGGTGTATTCGTGTGCCTATTATCGCGAACCGCAGATGACGTTGGCGCAGGCCCAGGAAGCCAAGCTCGACCATATCTGCCGCAAGCTGCGGCTGCAGCCGGGAGAGCGTTTCCTGGATGTCGGGGCGGGTTGGGGCGGGCTGCTGTTGTGGGCTGCCGAACACTATGGGGTGCAGGCGACCGGGATTACGCTGTCGCACAACCAGCATGCCTATGTGAATGGCCTGATCGAAAGTCGCGGTTTGTCGGGCAGGGTGCGCATGCTGTTGCTCGATTACCGCAATCTGGATGAAGGTGAGCCATTCGACAAGATCGCATCGGTCGGCATGTTCGAGCACGTGGGGCGCGCCCAGCTCGAGGCCTATTTTTCCAAGCTGCGCAACCTGCTGCGGCCCGAGGGCATGCTGCTCAATCATGGCATCACGTCGGCAGGGGTGTACAACGCCGAGCTTGGCAATGGCATGGGCGAATTCATCGAGCGCTACATTTTTCCCGGCGGCGAGCTGACCCATGTCAGCCGGGTGGTCGAAGCCATGAGTCACAGCGGGTTCGAGGCAGTCGATGCCGAAAGTCTGCGGCCACACTATGCCCGGACCCTGTGGGCGTGGAGCGATGCGCTCGAGTCGCGGCTGGAGGAAGCGCGTGCCGTGCTGGTGGCTGAAAAGGGGAAGGCGGGCGAACGGGCGCTGCGCGCCTATCGGCTGTATCTGGCGGGATGTGCCATGGGATTCGAGCATGGCTGGATATCGCTCTATCAGGTGCTGTGCCAGACCCAGGCGGAGCAGCGGATCGATCCGGCCGCGCCGCCGCCGGTCTCAGCCTATCCGTGGACGCGAGGCTACATGTACGCGCAATCTCCAGCCGAGCCAGGCACCGGCGACGCAAAATAGCGCGAAGATCCAGCCCGAAACGGCGGCTGCCATGATGCCCGACAACAGGGTGCCGACCGTGCAGCCAAGCGCTACCATGGCTCCCCAGCCCATCAGGATGCCGCCGCCGAAATTGCGGCTGGCTGCGCGCCAGTCCGGCCACTGCGGACGGAACTGGTCGGCGGCCAGCGCGGCAGCCCAGGCTCCGCCGATCAGGGCCAGCACGAACGCGCCGTTGGGCGACAGCAGGGTGTTCTTGATGGCCGTGGCGCAACCGGCGAAGCTGTCGAGGCCTTCCAGTCGCTCGGGCAGCAGTGACCAGCCGGCAGCAAGCGTGCGGGCAATGCTGCCCAACTCCGCCGTGACGCCCAGCGGGGCAATGCGCAGGTAGGCCAGTACGGCAATCAGTGCAACCAGCAGGCCTCCTGTCGTGGCAGACCAGCGCAGTGTCAGCAGTGTCGTCAGGGAGAGGGAGGCAGTCTGCGTATCATCCGCCGTTTCGGGTGGGCGGTGCGTGCGCAGCAGCAGCCAGGCGATGCCGCCCAGCAGCGCGGTCTGCAGCAATGCCGACCCCCCGTAGCCCAGCGAGTGAGGCAGCCATGCAACTGGTGCCGACTGAATGGCGGACAGGTACAGCGTATTCCAGGAGGCAAAACCCAGGCCGAAGCCGACCAGCGCACCGAGCAGGGCAAAGGGGGAGGCTGCGGCACCTTCGCCCAGTCGGTACAGATGGGCGCTGATGCAT
>NZ_JBEFDG010000095.1:0-4294 GCF_040137905.1 Corticimicrobacter sp. | reverse complement strand
TGACGGACAACCGCGTACGCCCACGGGCACGCACGGCGGCAGAGCGCTGGCCAGCCATGCGCGACTCCACGGCATCCCGACGGACACCGATACGGCGGGCAAACAGATCAAAAAAATGCATTGCCATCTCCTTGTACGACTGCGGAACGCGCAGGCGAGTGCGGATCGCCAGGCGCATCGCCTGGGCACGGACGAAACAGGACCGTGCGCACGCGCGCGGCCATGAGTCTGGAGGGAGGGCGTTCATCAGGCAGGCAGGACGCCTGACCGGTAGGAATGCCGCATCCTGTCTTTCAGGATACGGCTGAAGAAAGGTTCTGCCGGGATCCTAAAAGACTGAAGCGTCGATGCAGGATCGACAACTGGGGTCCGAATCGGTACTCACTAGAACCGTTCCTTTATTTCAACAAAAACCTCGAGATGGTATCTATTTTCGGGCAAGACGGCAAGCCCTTCCCTGACCTGCGCCGGCCCGACCATGCCGCTGTCAGCGCTTGCTGCGCGTCGCCAGCCAGCACAGCACCGACCCCAGGCAGACCATCGCCGCGCCCTGCCAGAAAGACAGCGACAGTGGCGTGCGCAGTACCAGGGCCGCCAGCGCGGCAGACAGGACCGGAATGAAATACGATGCTCCGGCCAACACCGTGACATTGCCATGCAGGATGCCCACATTCCACGCCGCATAGCCAAACCCCATGGCTGCCGCCGCCAGCAACAGGTAGACAATGGCCGCGCCACTGAACACCATCGGTTCGGCCCCCATGGCCAGGTACTTGATCCACAGTGCCGCCGCCGTCAGCATGAAAAACAGCGTGACACCGTTCTTGCCCTCGGCAATGCGGGCGGTCACCGTGCAGTAGATCGCCCAGATGACTGCGCCCGTCAGGGCCAGGCCATAGCTCAGCGGGTTGTCCCGGACATTCTCCAGCATGACGGCAAAATCCAGCCCCTGGTCGCCACCCAGCACCCAGCAGATGCCGGCAATGGCCAGCAGGAATCCAGGCACGATCAGCCAGTTCGAGCGCTGCCCGTTGAACACGATCGCACAGACCATGGTCAACGCCGGCCAGAGATAATTCACCATCCCGACCTCGATGGCCTGCCTGCCGGTATTGGCGTAGCCGATGGACAGGGCCAGGCACAACTCGTAGGACGTGAACAGCACACTTCCCCAGAACAGATAGCGCCGGGGAAATGTCCGCACCCTCGAAAATCCGACAGTCAGCACCAGGAACACCGATGCCACGGTATAGATCATGGCGGCTCCACCCGTCGCGCCCAGGCTTTCGCTGACACTGCGGATCAGGCCGACAATGGCGCTCCACAGCAGGACGGCGGTCAGGCCGATCAGGGTGGCGTTTTTTCTGTTGTTCATTTGATGCTTCGACTCACTCGCGGCTGGCTGCGCCGGATCATGGGCAGCGTCGTGTACGCATGGCACCGCATTAGCATACCTTTGGCAAATAAAAATTAATGAGGCCAGTGTTGTGATTTGTCTCCGATTCGTTATCGATGCCTAAAAAATTTACCCACATCCAACAAAGTTAGCCAAAATATGACAAAAATTACAACACACTCCGGTGGTCGTCTCCACATACAGGATCCGCACCTTTTCAAGGCTTCACTACACATACCATGACATCGACATCCCGCCCTTCGTTCGCGCTGCGCACCAGCCTGCTGACCCTGCTCGGCCTGTGCAGCCCCTTGATGAGCATGCCGACCCAGGCCGCCGTCGATATCCCGCCCGCGATTCCTGTCATGCCGGAAGACGGCTATAGCCTGACACCCGGCTATTACGAATCCGCTACATGGTCCAGCTCGGATGCCAACATTATCGTCAGACACTCAGGCGGCATCACCTATGAAGTGATCGACGTACTCAACCAGAGCCGCCGTAGTGTTATCGCTGAATTGCCACAGAACGCGTATTATTTCGAGGCCAGTACGCTCAGCAAGGATGGCTCCACATTGGCGGGCAGCATAGATGTGGTCGCCAAGGTATATGCCGGTGTCGTAGACCTGAACACCGGCACGGCCTGGCAGATTACCGGCCCCAACGGCAGTTCTTCTGCTGTCTCTGCACTCAATGGAAACGGTACTGTTGCCGTCGGCTACTGGCGGACAATCTCCGGAGATCGCGCGTTTATCTGGAGCCGCAATACTGATACGGCAACAGAACTGGCAAACGGCAATCTGCCTGCCGGCTATTCCGAGTCTCGTGCCTATGCCGTGAACAGTGCTGGCAATATCGTTGCGGGAAGCCTGGCAGGCAACACCAGTGCCACCTTCCGCTGGAAAGAAAGCGACAACCAGTACCAGGTCATCCAGAACAACCCACACACCGTGACATCCCCCATCGGCATCAGCGATGACGGTACCGTCATCCTTGCCCGCGCTCAGGAATTTGCCGGCAACGCTGCACTGCGCTGGACGGAAGCCAGCAACAGTTGGGAGAATCTCGGCAGCCTGGACGGCCAGAGCAATGCCACCCCTGCAGCCATGAACGCCACGGGCAACGTCGTGGTTGGCAGCGTCATGGGTAACCACACCGTGGTTGACAACGTCATCATAATCAATAAAACCGCCTTTCGCTGGCAGGAAGGCATCGGCATGCAATCCGTGACGGACTGGCTCGAAGACTCGGGCATCACCGTGGATCGCGCCACGTTCCAGCCTTCGGAAGCACGCAACGTCAGCGACGATGGCAATACCGTGCTGGGCTATGACCGCACGGGAGACCTCTTCATTGCCCGCCTCAGCAGCGGTGCCATTGCCATGGAACAGTTCAACGCCGGCCTCTACCAGACTGGCCTGGCTGCAATCAGCCAGATCACCCAGCCCGCCAATATGGTCCTGATGGGTGCGCACGGCTCGCCCATGCGCGGCTTGATCGGACGCGGCCAGCAGTACGTCTGGAGCACAGGCGACTGGGGCCGGGCCGACACGCCGGACAGCAACCATGCCAACATGGGTTCAATCGAAATCGGCTATGCGCGCGGCTTTACCGACAGCGCCATGGGCAAGATCTCGCTGGGCCGCACCTTCAGCCGGCAGGATACCGATTTCGATGGGCGTACCTACGCACGCGGCACGTACATCATGCCCGAGGCCACCTTCGCGCTGGGCAACACCTCGCTCTGGACCACGCTGAGCGCCTACTACGGCTTTGGCGAGGCGGACATCCGTCGCGGCTACCTCAACGCCGGCGTGCAGACCCATGCCGAGGGCAAACCGGACCAGCGCACCTGGGGCCTGCAGGCCCGAATCGACTGGCGCAATGCCTTCGAGCGCGGTTCTTTCGCACTGACCCCGTTTGCCGCCCTGCTCTACACGCACGCCAAGGTAGATGGCTATACCGAATCGGGCCAGGGCTTCCCCGTGAAATGGGATGCCCAGAAACAAAAGTCCACCCTGGCCCGCCTGGGTGTCGATGCCACGTATGCGCTGAACGAGTCGGTTACGCTGCTGGGCCGCGCCACCGCCGTGCACCGCTTTGAGCGCCGCACGTCCGATATTTCAGGGGACATCATCAACGTCTCGCCCTTTTCCTTCGAAGGCATACGCCAGAAGCAGAACTGGATGATCTTCGGGCTGGGTGCCGAAGCCCAGTTGGGCAGAGGCTCGCTGCAGATCATGGGCAACACCACGACTGAAACGGATGGCCTGCGTCATTGGGGCAGCATCACGTATCGGTTGCCGTTCTAAGCCGCCACACGCTTTCAGCGAGCGACAGGCCGATGTTGGGCTTGCGCTCGCTGCGCGGCTACCACATCGGCCCCTTCTCCGGACAAAGGCAGCGCTGCCCGACGATCCAGTCCCTGGATCAGAAATACCCCCACAAGCATCAGCACGACACCCGCAATACGCGGCACGGTCAAAGGCCTTGTCGCCAGCCCCATCAGCCCGAAGTGATCCACCAGTACCGCCGCGACCATCTGGCCCGCCACCACGCAGACCAGAAACCCGCCCGCGCCGAGCCGGGGAATGACCGAGGCGGCCACCGCAACATACAGGGCCCCGATGACGCCGCCGACCCATAGCCACCACGGCCCCTGCACGACACTACCAAGATTGGGTGCAGGTACGCGAAAAACGGCCATCGTAGGCAAAATGACCAGCAGGCTGACGCACAGCGAGATCAACGCACCCCACAGCGGACTGCCCATCAAACGTCCCACGGTGGCATTGGCTGTCGCCTGAAAAGGCAGTACCGCACCCGCCAGTAGCGCCATGGCCAAAGGGGCCAGGTATTCGATTCTGTTCAACATGGATTTGCTCCGTTCTGGCCTGG
>NZ_JBEFDG010000094.1:0-51242 GCF_040137905.1 Corticimicrobacter sp. | reverse complement strand
TCGGACAGCGACAGTACGAGTACGTCTGACAGCGGTTCGGATAGCGATAGCAGCAGTACGTCTGACAGTGGCTCGGACAGCGACAGTACGAGTACGTCTGACAGCAGCTCGGACAGCGATAGCACGAGCACGTCCGACAGCAGCTCGGACAGCGACAGCAGCAGTACGTCCGACAGTGGCTCGGACAGCGACAGCACGAGCACGTCTGACAGCAGCTCGGATAGCGATAGCAGCAGTACGTCTGACAGTGGCTCGGATAGCGATAGCACCAGCACCTCCGATACCGACTCAGATCATGAGCCTGAATTGGGGGTCAAGCTGGACGTTGCCTTGCAAAGCCGTGATGGCAGTGGCGATATCACTCATGTAAATGGTGGTAGCCAGAATCCTGACGGTTTCGATGTCAAGGATGGCAAGATCTATGCCATCGGTCAGAATGTCCAACTGTGGTACACCGACAGCAAGAGTGGCCGGGAAGGGCAGTCGAACTACAAGGAATATCGCGATCTGTCGCAGCAGGAAATTGAACAGATCATCAAGAACAGCCCGCAAGGCGTGAGCCAGGATAACTTCAAGGCTTACCAGCAAGGCAATGTCCACGGTTCGACGGGCAAGAGTGATGTCTTCATCCTGCAGCCGGAGAGCAGCTATTCCACTAGGCAGGTCGACAACCAGGGTACCCAGCACAACTGGCAGCAGATGAATGCTGTCACTGGCAACGCGGGCGACAGTCATCCCGATGTGGTCTTCATCCCGAGTGCATATGAGGGCAAGATCAAGCCCACGGGCGAAGTACCGCATCCGCAGAACAACCAGGTCAACCATATCGACAGCATTAACCTGACCGGTACCAATGTGAGTGGCAGCAACCAGCTGGCGGGTGTTGTCTATGGCAACGGCAAGACCGAAGGTGGGGTGCCGGCAACGCACGACTACGAGATCCGGCTCGATGCCGAAGTGCTCCATGGCAGCGATGCAGCCACGGTGTCTTCGGTCATCATCCAGGGGCTGCCTGCTGGTGCACAGATCATTGCGCCTGCGGGCGTGACTGCCGAGCATCAGGCTGACGGCAGCTGGATCATTACAGGGCCGCAGCTAGGCAATCTGCAGGCTGTGCTGGAAGTGCGCCTGCCAGCCGGCAGCAGCCCGCTGACACATATCGATGCCAAAGCCTATGCTGCTGACCCTGCTTCCAACCAGCAGGTCGAAAGTGATACGAAGTCTGCCACGTTGCACGCGGGCACGGATGGTGGTCATGATGGTGATAGCGGACAGTCGGGGGGATCGGACCATGCTGGCAGCACGGGACATGACTCCGATGCCGCTGGCAGTGATGCCGGCAATCATGGTGGCAGCGATGCTGGTCAGCCCGGCTCTTCCGAGCCACAACCTCAACCACAGCCAGAACCGACACCTATCACGCCGCCTGAGGATCAGCCCAACCTTGTCCGCAATGGTGATTTCGCTGAATACAGCAATCCCTACTATGCCGGCGATGGCTGGGCGAACTGGAACCGTAGCGGTTCTGGCTTTACCTGGGAGACTGTTGGCAAACCGTATGCAGGCTCTGGCGTCAATGCCTCGCAGGGTGTTTCGTCCATCAGCCAGGATGTGGCAGGTGTGAAGAGTGGCTCCGTGCTTGCGATCAATGTGGGCTGGGTGGATGTCCAGCGTGCTGGCGCAGGGGCGGGGGGCGTGTCGTTGGTCATCAAGCTCGGTGGTGTGGACTACGCTGTGCTGAGCAGTGCCGCCCAGGTTGCCGGATCGCATGATACGGGTCTGTTGACCATCGAGGCTTTGCACGGTGCGGCGGTCAGCAAGAGTGCGCTGGATGCTGTCAAGACGTTGTCCGGTGATTGGTGGGTCGATCCAAGCCTGCCTGGCAATGCCGATGGCTTTACGCAGATCCTGATCCGCCTGCCCGACGACATGCCCGATCATGACAGTACCAGACTGACGCTGGAGTGGAGTGTGAGCGGCAACTACAACCAGGCCGACAGTATTTTCGTGACGGGGCTGCAGTTGGTGGCTCCTGCCGAGATGACGATGGCAGCCGCCGAATCGGGTGATGAGCATGCCTCTCTTGCTGCGTTGTGGGCTCCTGATGAGGATGCCGATACGCATGTCCGGCAGCATGAGCAGGACCCTGCTTCGTTACATGCGCGTACTGTCAACGGTGGTGAGGGCGATGACGTGCTCTTCGGCAGTGTCGACGATGACATTCTGACGGGAGGCGACGGTGATGACACGTTCGTGTGGACGCTGAACGATGTCGGGTCCAATGAGCGCCCTTCGGTGGACGTGATTACCGATTTCGGCAAGTCTGGTACGGATACGCTCGATGTGCGCGGCCTGCTTTCCGAAGGCTTGCAGGATGGGAATGTTGATGACTACCTGAGTGTGCTGGAAGGCGACAAGGGACAGACCGTGATCGAAATCAGCAGCAAGGGCAAGGAGTTTGGCGTCGATCAGCGGATTGAACTGCAGAATGTGGATTATGACGCCAAGATGGCACAGGATATCGCGGCATCTCTGAAGGAGGATGGTACGTTAAAATCTTCTGACTATTGAGATCGTGTTGGATGCAATGACGCCCCAAGAGCCTGAGTATCGTATTCCAAGCGGTCATCGGGCCCGCCAGGTGACCCTGTTGTTCGGGTTCCTGGCGCTGGCCTCTGTACTTTGGCGCCAGCAAGCGCCGCTGGCACACTGGATATTGCCGGCATTGTTTTGCCTGGGTTGGCCATATCTGGCTCGAGAACTTGCCGAGCAGGCCTTGTCCCCCGGGGTCGCTCGGCGGCGCAACATCTTGGTGGACCAGTTCCTGGGTGGCGTCATGATTGCGATCATGCGTTTTGACATGCTGCCCTCGATGCTGGTGGTGTTGTTGGGTGGTCTGAATACCTGGCGTCAGGGCGGTGGCAGTCTGCTGGCCAGGGGTGTGGGCTTGCAGGCGTGTGGGCTGTTGCTGGGGGTTCTGTCCTACGGTTTCATGTGGTCACCGCACAGTAGCCTGTTGACTATCTTCCTGTGTGCGCCGTTGATCATGCTGCATCCCTTGTTGATCGGGCGCTCCCTCGACAAGGTGGTGGCCCGGCTGCGTCGTCAGCGCAAGGAGCATGAACGCAGGCTGCGTCACGATCCAGAGTCCGGCCTGTTTGTGCGGCGCTATTGGGAAAGTCAGGCACAGAATGTGTTTTCGCGTTGTCGCCAGGGGGATATCGCTTCATTGATCTGCCTGGCGTTTGACCCTGTTGCCGGCCGCGATGATGGCGTGGCCTCACAAACCAGAGACGCTTTGTTTCCTTCGCTGGGTGAATGCCTGCAACGTGTGCTGCGGGACGGCGATATCGTCGGACGCCTGGACGACTCGACCATTGGTATCGTGTTGCCAGGTGCCAGCCAGGCTCAGGCGCGCCTTGCCGTGCTGCGGATAAGGCGGGCGGTGCAGGATACGCCGCAATTGCAGGCTTTGGGTGTGACGCTGTGCTTTGGGGTTGCCGGCTATCGGCCCGAGTGGCTGGCGTTGGCCGATTGGGTCAGGCAGGCCAGCCAGGCGTTGTACCGTGCTCGCCAGGTGGGGCGGGACTGCATGGCGGTTGCGGGCGAGGCGGCCGTGGAGTCTGTGGGCAGGGCAGCAGACCTCGAGGCGCTGCATGCCCGTCAGCCGCAATTGATGGAAAAGCTTTTCGAAGGGCTGGAACAATCGGGATGCGGCCTGGGCCTGTTCGATCCCGATGATCGTCTGGTGCTTTCCAATGCATTGTTTCGCGAGTGGTTCAGTGTGCAGGCCGATACCAAGACCTTCGCCGACATGATGCGTTATTGTTTTCATCATGAGTGCGGTCCTGCGCTTGGCAGTACGCAGGATATTGATGCCTGGCTTCAGGTGGTCGATCACATGCGGCGCAGTGAGTTCTGTCGCCATTTCATGGTGGATATGGTGGATGGCGGCTGCCTCAGTGCGCTGGAGACTTCGTTTGGCGATGGTTGGGTGCTGTTGGTCCTGAACCGGGCAGACGTGACCGAGAGCCACGATGCGTAATATCTGTCAGGCCTGGAGTGGCATACCGGGATAAGGCAGTGCCGGGTCCCGTCACGCAGGACCCGGCACTATCCAGGATCGGGCTCAGCAGCAGCCTATGCGTCCTTTGCCACCGTAGCGCGCCTCCTGGCGCTCCCGAAAGAATGCTTCATAGCTCATCGGCTCCTGCTCCGGATGCGTCTTGCGCATGTGCGTCACATAGTTTTCATAGTCAGGCAGGCCAACCATGAGCCGCAACGTGCGACCCAGGTAGCGCCCCGCGCCGCCAGTGGCAGCCAGGGCATTGCCCGCCACGCCGTTGAAAAACAGTCGGCGGGCCATGATCAGTGTCCTGCAGGCGCAAGGGCCTCGTCGGGCAGGCGCTCATAGGGCGTTTCAGCCGTATGTGGCTGGCTGTCGCGGCGGGCGATCAGCACCGAACGGATGCCGAATACCAGGATGCTCAGCACCACGAAGATAAACAGACCGCAGAGCGTGGCATTGACGTAGTCGTTGAATATCACGCGCTGCATCTCGGCCAGCGACTTGGCGGGGGCCAGGATGACATCGTCGGCCACGGACTTGGCGTACACCTCGGCGCGTGACAGGAAGCCGACCTTCGGGTTGGCGTCGAACATCTTCTGCCAGCCTGCCGTGAGCGTGCAGATCAGCAGCCAGATGGTGGGCACGATGGTGACCCAGGCATAGCGGTCCTGCTTCATCTTGAACAGCACGACCGTACCCAGGATCAGCGCCACGGCAGCCAGCATCTGGTTGGCGATACCGAACAGCGGCCACAGGGTGTTGATGCCGCCCAGCGGATCGACCACGCCCTGATACAGGAAATAACCCCAGGCAGCCACGCACAGTGCGGTGGCCAGCAGGTTGGCTGGCAGTGATTCGGTGCGGCGCAGCGAGGGCGCGAAGGTACCCAGCAGATCCTGCAGCATGAAGCGACCGGCACGAGTACCGGCGTCAACGGCCGTCAGGATGAAGAGTGCCTCGAACAGGATCGCGAAGTGGTACCAGAAGGCCATCATGCCATCACCGCCAAACACCTGATGCAGGATGTAGGCCATGCCCACGGCCAGCGTCGGTGCGCCACCGGCACGGGAAATGATGGTGCTCTCGCCCACGTCGTGGGCCATCTGCGTCAACTGGTCGGGCGTGACCATGAATCCCCAGCTCGAGACGACCTGGGCGGCCTGTTCGGGCGTGGTGCCGATCAGTGCGGCGGGGCTGTTCATGGCGTAGTAGATGCCCGGCTCGATAACGCAGGCAGCCACCAGTGCCATCATGGCGACAAAGGACTCCATCAGCATGCCGCCATAGCCGATATAGCGGGCCTGGGTTTCGTTTTCGATCAACTTGGGTGTGGTGCCGGAGGCGATCAGCGCATGGAAGCCCGAAACCGCACCGCAGGCGATGGTGATGAAGAGGAACGGGAACAGGTTGCCGGACCAGACCGGGCCGGTGCCATCGACGAACTTGGTCAGCGCGGGCATTTTCAGCTCGGGCGCAACGTACAGGATGCCGATTGCCAGACCGACGATGGTGCCGATCTTCAGGAAAGTGGACAGGTAGTCACGCGGTGCCAGCAGCAGCCAGACGGGCAGCACGGCGGCGATGAAGCCATAGATGATGAGCGCCCAGGTGAGCTGCTTGCCATCCAGGTCGAACATCGGTCCCCAGGTCGGGTGTGCAGCGACATCCTGGCCGAACACGATGGCAGCCATCAGCAGCACGATGCCGAGGATGGAGATTTCGCCGATGCGGCCTGGCCGGATGTAGCGCAGGTACACGCCCATGAAGATGGCGATGGGAATGGTGGCGACCACGGTGAAGGTGCCCCATGGCGAATGGGTCAGTGCCTTGACCACGATCATCGCCAGCACGGCCAGGATAATCACCATGATCAGGAATGCGCCGAACAGTGCGATCACGCCCGGCACCTGGCCGAGTTCGGCCTTGATCAGGTCGCCCAGCGAGCGGCCATCCCGGCGCGTGGAGATGAACAGGACGATGAAATCCTGTACTGCACCCGCCAGCACCACGCCGGCCAGCAGCCAGAGCATGCCGGGCAGATAGCCCATCTGCGCGGCCAGCACCGGGCCGACCAGCGGGCCTGCCCCGGCAATGGCGGCGAAGTGGTGCCCAAACAGCACGTGCTTGTTGGTCGGCACGTAGTCCAGGCCATCGTTGTGCTTCCATGCCGGGGTCATGCGCGTAGGGTCGAGTTTGAAAACCTTGTTGGCGATGAAACGGCTGTAGTAGCGATAGGCGATCAGATAGACGCAGACGGCGGCGATCACGATCCAGAGCGCGTTGATGGTTTCGCCGCGCCCGAGCGCGACGGTGCCGAGCGCAAAAGCGCCGAGCAGGGCGATGCCCAGCCAGATGATATGGCTGGTCCAGCCCCTGTTTTCCAGGGTATGCATGTGTATCTCCTCGATTCCTCCGCGTGGTGCGGGGACTATCGGCTATTATTTCGGTTGCCCGCCTGGGCTCACAAGCGTGCTACTACGCAATTTCTCTACGTATTAATACACAGGCCATATACCGCTTTGCCATGAGGCTTCGCCTGAAAATCCTGCTGCTGGCAATTCTGCCTGTACTGGTTGCGCTGGCGGCGACGACCTGGAGCATGGCCCGACAGGGCATGGCATTGGCGCGAGAACAGCAGGCCATCGTCGAGCAGGCCTGGCTGGCAAGCAAGGAAAGTGAGCTGCAGCATTATGTCCGGTTGGCCTATAGCGTGATCGAGCCGCTGGCCGAGCGTGATGACGAGCAGGCCAGAATACAGGCGCTGGATCTGTTGGCGCGAATGGATTTCGGCCCGGACGGTTATTTCTTCGTATACGACGAGCAGGGTGTCAACCTGATGCATCCTCGCCAGCCGGAACTGGTCGGGCAGAATTTGTTCGATTTTCAGGATGCCAGTGGCCAGAAGCCCATCCGCCTGCTGCTTGAAGTCGCTCGCGAAGGCGGCCGTAATGGCAAGCCGGTGCGCTACCTTTGGCCTAAACCGTCGGCAGGAGGGCATGTTGCCGAAAAGCTGGGCTTTGTGGCCTCGCTCGAAGCATGGGGCTGGATGTTCGGCACCGGTATCTATCTCGATGATGTCGAGGTGGCCCTGGCGCAGGTCGATGCGGCTGCCCAGGACAGCATCCATGCCATGCAGCGACAGGCCATTGCGATTGCCTGTCTGGCGATCCTGCTGGTGACCGGCTGCGCGCTGGCGCTCAATATCAGTGACCACCGTCATGCCGATGCGCGGTTGCGGCAACTGGCGCGCAAGGTCGTCTATTCCCAGGAAGAAGAGCGGGCACGTCTGTCCAGGGAGCTGCATGACGGACTGAGCCAGATGCTGGTGTCGGTCAAGCTGATGGTCGAGACGGCACAGAATAGTCTGGCACGGCATCAGCAGGTCTGCCAGGCACCCGGACACAGTCTGGATGAGCCGCTGGCACGCGCCCTGGAGCGGTTGCACCAGTCCCTGGCCGAGTTGCGCAGGATGTCCCACAACCTGCGGCCGGCGTTGCTGGATGACCTGGGCTTGCCGGCCGCCTTGCGCCACCTTGCTGCAGAGTGTTCTCCCGAGGGGGAAAACCCTGCCGCGCTCCAGGTAAATGTGTCAGAATCAGGTCAGGCCGTACCGTTACCGGAGGCCTATGCCACGACGCTGTTTCGCGTTGCCCAGGAAGGGCTGACCAACATCGTCCGTCATGCCCGTGCGACTCGGGCGTCGCTGATCCTGCGCTATGCGCCCGATGGCGTCGAACTGGTCATCCAGGACAATGGCACCGGCTTTGGTGGCGGATCGTCCGAGAGCGAGGGAGGAATCGGCTTGCGTAACATGCGGGAACGTGTCGAGATGCTGGGGGGGCGGTTGCGGCTGGATGATGCGCAGGCGCATGGTGCATTGTTGCGTGCATGGTTGCCCCTGCCTGCCCGCAGTCCTGACTTCTCCAGTACGGTGAGTGCATGATCGAAACCGCTGCCGTGCAGTTGTTGCTGGTGGATGATCACGCGCTGGTCCGCGATGGCCTGCGCCTGCGGCTGGGGGCAGAACCCGGGCTGGAGATCATGGGCGAGGCCGAGAGTACCGCCAGTGCACTGTCGTGGTTGCGGGTACGAGAGCACCAGGGATTGCCGCTGCCGGACCTGATCCTGACCGATCTCAGCATGCAGGGCTCCGATGGGTTGGCGCTCATCGGCCAGGTGCATGAACAATGGCCGCAGATCGCCTGTCTGGTGCTGTCCATGCATGACCATGTCGAATACATCACCCAGGCCTTGCGGGCCGGTGCGCGTGGCTATCTGGTCAAGGATGGGCCGGCACACGAGATTGCCGTGGCGGTCACGGCCGTCATGGCGGGGCAGACCTGGTTCAGCGCTCGCATCATGGCCCGTCTGGCCCAGGCCGGGACCAGCGTTGCCTTGCTGACCCAGCGTGAGCGTGACGTGCTGCGCCAGATCGGTGAAGGCCTGTCCAGCAAGCAGATTGCCCAGAAGCTGTACGTGTCGGTGCGGACCATCGAGACGCATCGCTGCAATATCCGGCGCAAGCTGGCACTCGATGGACAGGCTGAACTGGTCAAGTACGCTGTCGAGCACCGGGATCTCTTCGAAGGCGGAGGAAGCGTGCCATGATGCTGCGCCCTGGCCGGGCTCGCGGGTATGTCCTGCTGGCGTGTGCCTGGTTGCTGGTGGTGCTGTCGGGACTGGTCTGGTCGTTCGACTATGACCGGGCACGGGTGTTGCAGCTTGCGCAGTCGCGCTATGGCTCCCCTGCTGTACAGGCCGTCGAGGCGTGGTTCGACCTGATGGAGCGCGGGCCTGCCGCATCGGAGCCAGAAACGCTCAGGGTGGTCAATGATTTCTGGAATACGCGGGTGCAGGGATCGACCGACCAGGCGGTCTGGGGCCAGGAGGATTACTGGGCGACGCCGCTGGAGAGCCTGGGCAAGCGGGCAGGGGATTGCGAGGATTATGTCATCGGCAAATACTTTTCCCTGATCAGGCTGGGCGTGGCTCCCGAGAAACTCCGGTTCGTCTATGTGCGCGCACGTATCGGCGGTATCGGCAGCCAGGAAAGCATTGCGCACATGGTGCTGGGCTATTACCCGACGCCCAATGCCGAACCGCTGGTGCTCGACAATCTGGTGGGCACGATTCTGCCGGCCAGCCAGCGGCGTGACCTCACGCCTGTATTCAGCTTCAATGCGCAGGGTATCTATGCGGGCGGACAGACGACGTCGGTTGACCGGATCAGTCGCTGGCGCGACCTGCTGACGCGGATGCAACAGGAAGGATTCCAGCCGTAAGGCTCGATTGATAATAAAGGCTTACCCATGTCTCTGCTCAGACAATTGCTTCTCAGCGTTACCCTGGCCATGATCTGCATCCTGGCGGGTACCCTGGCTTTCAGCATCGGCTCGGCGCGCGGCTACCTCAACGAACAATTGAGTGCGCAGGGCGAGAATGCTGCCGCCACGCTGGCGCTGGTGCTGTCGCAATCCACGAACCAGGACCCCGTGACCCGTGAGCTGATCATGATGGCCCTGTTCGATACGGCCCAGTTCAGCGACGTGCGATTTTCGGATACCGACGGCAAGGTCATTTTCGAGCGCAGGCTCGGGCAGGAAGGTGCGTCGGCTTCGGCGGCACCTGACTGGTTCAATCGTCTGCTGCCATTGACCACCGGTGCGGCGCAGCGTGGCGTGGCCGATGGCTGGGCCCAGGTCGGCGTGGTCAGCCTGACGCCGCATGATGGCTATGCCCGCGAGGCACTGTGGCGCAGCTCGGTACGCATCCTGGTGCTGGTGCTGGTGGCCGGGGCGACATGGGCACTGTTTGCGGTCTGGATGATTCGCTGGCTCAAGCGGGCACTGGTCAAGGAAGTCATGAACCCGGTGCAGTCGGTCGGCTTGAATGATACGGTTGATGAGCGACAGGCACCGCCTGTCATGGCTGAGCTGGCGTCGGTGTCGCAGGCCATCCATGCCATGCGCGAGCGGGTGCGTACCACGGCACAGGAACAGCATGCCCAGATCGAGCAGTTGCAACTCGAGCTACATACCGATGCCGTGACCGGACTGGCGACACGCCGCTACTTTGTCAATGAATTGCGCCGCCTGCTGCAGGCTGGCGGTGCGGGTGACGAATCGGCATTGCCGGACATCACCGGTCATGCGCTGGTCTTTCGGCTGCGTGACCTGGCTGCCATCAACCAGCAGATGACTCGCGTGCAGACGGATGAATGGCTGCGCTCGGTGGCCCAGGCGCTGGCCGTGCAGGTGCGGGACAATGGCGTGAAAGGGGCGGTACTGGCTCGGCTGAATGGTTCAGATCTGGCGCTGCTGCTGCCAGGTGTTTCGGCCCTGGAGGCCAATCGCCAGGCTCAGCGTCTGTTGCAGGTGCTGACCCGCCTGCGTGTGACCCTCGATAGTGGCAGGCAGTGCCGCTGGTCGCTGGCGCTGACCGACTATGTTCAGGGCGAGGATGTGGCGGCCGTCATGGGGCGTCTCGACCAGGCGCTGATGCGGGCAGAAAATGCCGGCCATGGCGAGATCGAATACCTCTCCGGGCAGGACCAGGGGGGCGGCTCCACCGGGGAAGGGCACTGGCGTCAATTGCTGGAGACCGCGCTGTCACGCAACCAGTTGCTGCTGTCATTGCAGCGCTGGCATGACGAGTCTGCTGGCGGGACCCCGGTCGATGCCGTGCGCTACGAAGCGACGTTGGGTCTGCGGACCCAGCAGAACGAGGTGTTGTCAGCCTATATGTTCATGCCGGCAGCCGTGCGCGTGGGCCTGTCGGCCGAATGTGACCTGCGGGCACTGGAACTGGCGTTGTCGTGGCTGGCGGTTGACGGCCGCGAACTGGTCCTGAAGGTATCGCTGGCATCGCTGGCCCAGACGGATTTCCGTGATCGGGTCATGGCGCTGCTGACACGCCATGCGCAACCGGCGCGGCGTCTGTTCATCGAACTGGATGCCTTTGCCCTGTCCGTCCAGGGGCAGCGCGATTATGGCGTGGATGTCCAGCAGTTCTGCGCAGGGCTCGCCCAGGCCGGCGTGAGGTTCGGCCTGCGCCGCCTGACGCAGCAGCTCGATGCCCTGCGCTATCTCGACAGCCTGGCGCTGGCCTATGTCAAGCTGGGTAGCGACTTCGTCGATGATCTGCCGCACCACGTCGGAGCACAGGCCATTCTGGGGGCCATCATGCAAACCATGTCAGCGATGCAGGCCCAGGCCGTGGCGGATGGCTCGGTCACGGCCGAGGCAGCGGAGCGGTTGCGCGAGGCAGGCGTACGCATCGTCGTGCTGCAATCCGAGGCTGAAACCGTGAGTGCCTTGCCGGGCTAGCGCAATCCTGCGAGGGCATGGCGCAAACCAGCCGGGCAATCGATGTGCGGTGCCTAGCCGGCAGGATTCATTCAGTATGCATTTCTGGCGTGACGGAATGGTGGGGCAGGTTATTATTGCCACCGTTGCCAGGCAGGGAAAGAAAACTGGCAGGCATATTGATGGTCGTAATGTTCTTGCCGCTGAGCCTGTTGCACAGTTCGACGACCAGTTGGCGCACCCACTCCCGGTTTTCCTCGTCGAGGCTCTGCAATGAACGGGCGATATCTGCGATCTGATCGCTCTGTCGAGGGGAACAGGTGCCGAGCAGGTCAACCAGTGGCACATTGAGCAGGTCTGCCAGGCGCAGCAGGCGTGGCAGTGGCGGCAGGGTTGCGCCGCGCTCGAAGCGGGAAATGGTTTCCTGCTCAACCGAAAGATGCTCGGCCAGTTGCTCCTGCGTGAGTCCTTTTGCCCTGCGATGATTGGCCAAAGTTAATCCGAGCTTGTTTGCGAAAGTTTTGATAGGCATGCTTTTCATACTCATGTGCTACAGATTTGGTCGTGTCACCACGACAGATAATGTGCTGGTTTGAGAATTTATGTAACGACATGGTTTGAGGTGTTTCCACAGAAGAAACGGACTGCCAAGGCTGCCACCTCTATGGAAAAATTCGGTCATGCCTGTCTGCGGGGCTCAGAATTAGAGCCGATCCAAGGTTTTCGTAACCTTTCGGGCAGGTGTATGGATGTCTGAAAGAGACAGGTCCGTCGCGCTTGGACATCCTGTCTGTTGCTTTCTTTATGATGGTTGTGCTAGGATTAGAGACTTGCCATTTTTGGCAGGTGCTTTTGTATTTGCAGTATTCAAATCATCAAGGCTGCCTTTGGGTTTGCCTTGTAATTCGCCCCAACCAATCGTAGTTGGGATTAAAGGGTACAACCCAGGGTCCAACCCCGGAGAAAATAATGTCGAAACCGACGTCCACGCCTGCCGCTCATCGGCTGGGGCTGCTGGGGCGCAAGGTTGGCATGACCCGCATCTTTACCGAACAGGGTGAATCTGTTCCGGTGACGGTGCTGGACGTGTCCAACAATCGCGTCGCTCAGGTCAAAACGCCCGAAGTCGATGGCTACGCCGCCGTGCAGGTTGCATACGGTACGCGTCGCGCCACTCGCGTGACCAAGCCGCAGGCCGGCCATTACGCCAAAGCTGGCGTAGAAGCTGGCTCCATCCTCAAAGAATTCCGCCTCGATTCCGCCACGGCAGCCGAACTGGCTCCCGGTGCCGTCCTGGCCGTTGAAAGTGTGTTTGCCGAAGGCCAGAAGGTCGACGTCACGGGCACCACCATCGGTAAGGGCTTCGCTGGCGTGATCAAGCGTCACAACTTCAAGTCGCAACGTGCTTCGCACGGTAACTCGCGCTCCCACCGTGCTCCCGGTTCGACCGGTATGGCACAGGATCCGGGTCGTGTGTTCCCCGGCAAGCGCATGGCAGGTCACATGGGTGACGTGACGCGCACGGCACAAAACCTGGACGTGGTCCGGGTTGATGCTGCGCGTGGTCTGCTGCTGGTCAAGGGTGCGGTCCCCGGTCATGTGGGTTCCGACATCGTTGTCCGCCCGGCAATCAAACACGTTGGCAAGGGGGCTTAAGCCATGGATATCAAGCTCCTGAACGATCAGGGTAATGCAGGCACCATCAGCGTGCCCGACACGATCTTCGGTCGCGACTTCAACGAAGCACTGGTTCACCAGATCGTCGTGGCCTACCAGGCCAACGCACGCAGCGGTGATCGTGCCCAGCTGAGCCGCTCCGTGGTCAAGCACAGCACCAAGAAGCCCTGGCGCCAAAAGGGTACGGGCCGTGCCCGTGCCGGTATGACGTCCTCGCCGCTGTGGCGTGGGGGTGGTCGTGCATTCCCGAACTCGCCCGACGAGAACTTCAGCCAGAAGGTCAACAAGAAGATGTTCCGCGCCGGCATCCGCTCGATTCTGTCGCAGCTGGCCCGCGAAGACCGTATCTCGGTCGTCGAAACCTTCTCGATCGATGCGCCCAAGACCAAGCTGGCCCAGGACAAGCTCAAGAGACTTGGCCTGCAGCCCGGTCCCCGCGAAGGCGTGCTGATCATCACCGATACGGTTGATGAAAACGTCTACCTGGCGACGCGCAACCTGGCCCACGTGGCCGTGATCGAGCCTCGCTATGCCGATCCTCTGTCGCTGGTTCACTATGCCAAGGTGCTGATCACCAAGGCTGCCATCGCTCAACTTGAGGAGATCCTGGGATGAGCAACGATCGTCTGTGGCAAGTCATTCTGGCCCCGATCGTGACCGAAAAGGCCACGTTCATTGCCGAAAAATATCAGCAGGTCGCGTTCCGTGTCGTTTCGGACGCTGCCAAGCCTGAAATCAAGGCTGCCGTCGAACTGCTCTTCAAGGTGCAGGTCGAGTCCGTGCAGGTTCTGAATCGCAAGGGCAAAGTCAAGCGCTTTGGCCGTTTCGTGGGTCGCCGTCGCAATGAGCGCAAGGCCTACGTCACGCTCAAGGAAGGCCAGGAAATCGACTTTGCGGAGGTGAACTAAATGGCTCTGGTTAAAGTCAAGCCTACCTCGGCAGGTCGCCGTGGCATGGTCAAGGTAGTGACCCCGGACCTCTACAAAGGACGCCCGGTCGATGCCCTGATCGAAAAGCAGAAGCGTGGTTCCGGCCGTAACAACAACGGTCACATCACGATTCGCCATCGTGGGGGCGGTCACCGCCAGCACTATCGCCTGGTCGACTTCCGTCGCAACAAGGATGGTATTCCGGCACGTGTCGAACGTCTCGAATACGATCCCAACCGTACGGCTCACCTGGCTCTGCTGGTGTACGCCGACGGCGAGCGTCGCTACATCATCGCTCCGCGTGGCCTCGAAGTGGGTGCCACCCTGGTGTCCGGCAGCGAAGCGCCGATCCGTGCAGGCAACACCCTGCCGATCCGCAACATTCCGGTCGGTAGCACGATTCACTGCATCGAGATGCAACCCGGCAAGGGTGCGCAGCTGGCCCGTTCGGCTGGTGCCTCGGCAGTGCTGATGGCCCGTGAAGGTACCTACGCCCAGGTTCGCCTGCGCTCCGGTGAAGTCCGCCGCGTGCACATCGAATGCCGTGCCACCATTGGTGAAGTCGGCAATGAAGAGCATAGCCTGCGCAAGATCGGCAAGGCCGGTGCTGTGCGCTGGCGCGGTATCCGCCCGACGGTGCGTGGTGTGGCCATGAACCCGGTCGATCACCCGCACGGTGGTGGTGAAGGTCGTACTGGCGAAGCTCGCGAGCCGGTCAGCCCATGGGGTACTCCGGCGAAGGGCTTCAAGACCCGTCGCAACAAGCGGACCGACAACATGATCGTCCAATCACGGCGCAAGCGTAAGTAAGAGGCCAAGACTATGTCACGTTCTATTAAGAAAGGCCCGTTCGTCGATGCCCACCTGGTCAAGAAGGTGGACACGGCTGTCGCGGGTAAAGACAAGAGGCCGATCAAAACCTGGTCGCGCCGCTCCACCATCCTGCCCGAATTCATCGGGCTGACCATCGCTGTGCATAATGGCCGCCAGCATGTTCCCGTTTACATCAACGAGAACATGGTCGGTCACAAGCTCGGTGAGTTCGCACTGACCCGTACGTTCAAGGGTCACGCGGCGGACAAGAAGGCCAAGAGGTAAGCCATGGAAACCACAGCCATTATCCGTGGTGTGCATATTTCGGCCCAGAAGGCCCGTCTGGTTGCGGATCTGATCCGTGGCAAGTCGGTCGAACAGGCTCTGAATATCCTCACCTTCACGCCCAAGAAAGCCGCAGGCATCCTGAAGAAGGCCGTCGAATCGGCCATCGCCAATGCCGAGCACAACGACGGCGCCGACATCGACGAACTGCGTGTGACCACCATCTATGTGGACAAGGCAGAATCGATGAAGCGTTTCTCCGCTCGCGCCAAAGGCCGCGGCAACCGTATCGAAAAGCAGACTTGCCACATTGTGGTCAAAGTCGGCGCTTAAGGAGCCACGATGGGACAGAAAATTCACCCGATTGGGTTCCGTCTTGCGGTGACCCGCAACTGGGGTTCGCGCTGGTTCGCAGATGACAAGACGTTCAGCGAAACGCTGGCCGCCGACATCCGCGTCCGTGAGTACCTCAAGAAGAAACTGAAGAACGCTTCGGTCAGCCGCGTCGTCATCGAGCGTCCTGCCAAGAATGCCCGCATCACCATTTTCTCGGCACGTCCGGGCGTGGTGATCGGCAAGCGCGGCGAAGACATCGAAACCCTCAAGGCCGATCTGCAGACTCTGATGGGCGTGCCCGTGCACGTCAACATCGAAGAAGTCCGCAAGCCTGAGACCGATGCTCAGCTGGTAGCCGATTCGATCTCGCAACAGCTCGAAAAGCGGATCATGTTCCGCCGTGCCATGAAGCGCGCCATGCAAAATGCAATGCGCATGGGTGCCCAGGGCATCAAGATCATGAGCTCGGGCCGTCTCAACGGCATCGAAATTGCACGTACCGAATGGTATCGCGAAGGCCGTGTGCCCCTGCACACCCTGCGCGCCAATATCGATTACGCGACGTCCGAGGCGCATACGACCTACGGGATCATCGGTATCAAGGTCTGGATCTACAAGGGCGAGATCCTGGCCAACGGCCAACTGCCGCCCGAAGCCGCACCGCGTGAAGAAGAGCGCCGTCCGCGCCGCGCGCCCCGTGGCGATCGTCGTGATCGTCCCGCAGGCGAGCGTACCGGCCGCGGCGGTCGTGGTGCACCGCGCAAGAGCGAGGCTGCTGCCGCGCCTGCTGAAGGAGAATAAGCATGCTGCAACCAGCACGCAGAAAGTATCGTAAAGAGCAGAAGGGCCGTAACACCGGCGTCGCCACCCGTGGCGCGCATGTGTCGTTCGGCGAGTTCGGTTTGAAGGCCATCGGTCGTGGCCGCCTGACCGCTCGTCAGATCGAAGCAGCCCGTCGTGCCATCAACCGCCGCATCAAGCGCGGTGGCCGCATCTGGATCCGTGTATTCCCGGACAAACCCATCTCGCAAAAGCCTGCCGAAGTCCGTATGGGTAACGGTAAGGGCAATCCCGAGTTCTGGGTTGCTGAAATCCAGCCGGGCAAGGTGCTGTACGAGATGGAAGGCGTGAGCGAAGAACTCGCCCGCGAAGCCTTCCGTCTGGCTGCAGCCAAGCTGCCTATCGCCACCACGTTCGTTACCCGCCAGGTTGGCGTGTAATTGCGGACCAGAGGAATATTGACATGAAAGCACAAGACCTCCGTTCCAAAGACGTGGCCGAACTGAACAAGGAGCTCGAAGAGCTGCTGAAGGCCCAGTTCAGCCTGCGTATGCAACGTGCTACCCAACAGCTGACCAATACCAGCCAGATTCGGCAGGTTCGCCGCGACATCGCGCGCGTCCGTACCGCGCTGACCCAGAAGGCAGGGAGCTAAACATGAGTCAAACTCAAACCACTCCGGTTGCCGAGCAGCCCGCCAAGCGCCAGCGTACGCTGGTTGGTCAGGTTGTCAGCAACAAGATGGACAAGACGGTCGTCGTTCGCGTCGAGCGTCGCGTCAAACACCCGCTGCTGGGCAAGATCGTGGTGCGCTCGAACAAGTACAAGGCGCATGACGAAACCAACCAGTACAACGAAGGTGATACGGTCGAGATTGCCGAAGGCCGTCCGATCTCGCGTTCCAAGTCCTGGACGGTGACCCGTCTGGTCGAGGCCGCACGCATCATCTGATCGTGACTGCCAGGATGCCTTTCCCTGAAAGGCATCCTGTCTGGTGATCATCCCAAGGCACTTGCTTCCGGCAAGTGCCTTTTTTGCGTGAACTGCCTGAGCGCATCGCCAGGCAGGGACTTGCTGAAATACCAGCCTTGTATTCCCATGTCATGGGTGCTGGCCATATGCAGGGCCTGCATTTGCTCTGCCGTTTCCACGCCTTCCACGACCACTTGCAATTGCAATCCATGGCAGAGATTCAGGATGCCGGATAGTACCTGCATGCCTTTGTCGGTATCGCTGGACAGGATGAAGCTGCGATCGAGCTTGACGACGTCGATATCGTAGCGATAGAGATGGCTCAGGGCTGCATAGCCGGTTCCGAAATCATCAATGTAGATCCGGGCACCAATATCGTGCAGGCGTCGGAAGGCATGGTGCAGGGCATGTTCATCGCCAATCAGCGTTTCTTCCGTCAGCTCGACCGATATCATGCCCTCGGCGCGCGCCAGAATGCTGGCCAGGTGTTCCAGCGCCGTTGGATCGAGAAGGGTGGCACCGGAGACGTTGATGCTGATGGGCAGCGTAAATCCTTCGCTGCGCCATTGACGGTATTGCTGCAAGGCCTGTCTGGCGACCCACAGATCGACTTCGGTCATCTGGCTGGCTTCATGCAGGGATTGCAGGAAACGGGCCGGCGACAGGATGCTGCCATCTGGTGTGCGGATACGCAGCAATGCCTCGCAACCGCTGCACTGGCGGTTGTGCAGGGAAACCTGTGGCTGGAATTCCAGATAGAACTCGGCGTGGCTGAGTGCCCGCATATCGCGCATTGCGGCGTCTTTGTTCTGCTGGTGCAGAACGGCCTGGCTGACCGGTTCGCGGGTCAGGAGCTGAGATGCCTCCTGCAGGCGTGTAAACGTGATGTCCATGGATTTGATATGGACAGACTGCCCCAGATGCTGGCGTTGCTCCATGCGTCGGATGAACGGTGCATAGCAGGCTGCACTCAGGGCAACCAGGAAGCACTGGAATGCAGCACCTGACCAGTTGCTGCCACTCAGGGCATAGGCATTGAACAGTATGGGTGTGCTGAAAGGCAGTTGCATGGGCATCAGCGTCAGCCAGCCCAGCTCCAGCACGCCCAGCGTGCAGACCATGGCTGTCATCGGAGCCAGGATAAAAGGAGCCAGCAGCCAGGGATTGAGGATGAGCGGAATCCCGAAGAGCAGGATTTCATTGATGTTGATGAAGGCTGTGGGCAGGCTGAGCAGCGCCAGCAGGCGCAGTGCCTTCTGTGACGAACAGAGCAATATGGCCAGGATCAGGCCAAGGGTTGCACCACTGCCACCGGTATAGACGAAAGTGAACAGCATGGCGCGGTTGAGGGCGTAGTGGTGATGGCCCTCGTGCAGTGCCGGCAAGTGATCCAGCATATCCAGGATGGGTTGCAGCAGGTAGTTTCCGTGGATACCGAAAAACCAGGCGATCGAGTTCACAAGTACCAGAACGGGGCCAAGCACAATGGCAGGCATGCGGGCCAGCCAGTCCTGCAGACCTGCGGGATCAAGCATGCTCAATGGAATCAATGTCGTCGAAACCAGCAGCAGCAGAATCACCCCGGTCACCGCGCCCGGCAGAATCAGATTGAGCGTTTCGCGCACGGCACTGCTGGCGATGCCACGTGGTGCCAGCCGGAGCCATCGGAGGCCATGCAGTCGGGCGATGATGGGTACGCAGAACAAGGGCGTGAGGATCGCCACCAGGAATGATAGTGTCTGGGCCAGACGAGGTGTGGCCGCCAGCAGACTATCGATCGGCAACAGGTAGGACAGGCAGAGAAACGCAGTTGGCAGCGGTGGCAGGCGATGCAGCGTGGCCAGGATATAGCCGATTGAAATGCTTGCGATCCAGGGCAGGATATCGCGCAGCATCCAGTAAATGGACGAAAGGGTATTGCTCCATTGCGCAGGCATGTCTGACATGCGACTGATTTGCGACAGGAGCAGAAAGAGCGTCGAGATCAGCAAAAATGGCAGCGTCCACAGCAAGCCCTCGCGTATCGCGACCATGGGCCGTGCGGTAGCCACTTTGGGCAGCCATGCCCTTGGTGCGTGAAATAATGCTAGAACAGACATGCCTGATCCTGACAATCGGTTTCGGTGAAATATATCCGATTGTTATCAGCGCCGCGATGGGTTGCCGTGATTGCACATGCACCGGTTTTGCGTCTGCTCAATCCGACGCAAAATACCGATGCATTTTGTTTCAGAGTGGCTTGAATGTCAGCAGGGCCTGGCCTGCTGACACAGCCTGTCCAGCCTCGGCCAGCAGGCTCTCCACGACGCAGGCGGCATCGACGGTCAGACTGTGTTCCATTTTCATGGCTTCAATGGTGGCGACGCTATCGCCGGCTTGCAGTGTCTGTCCGCAACTGACCGATATTTTCAGAAGCGTACCGGCCATCGGGGCTGTCACAGCCAGATCGCCTTGCAGTGCAGCGTCAGTCGGCTGAGCCAGCAGCAGCGCATGGGCTGCCGGGCGCAGAACCAGGAAGCGGCGTACGCTGCCATGCTGCCACAGCGTGCAGACAGGGCCATTGGCACCGTCTTTTTCGTCTTCGACCTGTACGACGAATGCACGGTCACCCAGGCGACCCTTCAGTCTGCGGCCTTGCGCTTCGACTGTCACGGCCAGTGTCATGGCAGGCGTCGAGTCGATGGCAATCTGCCAATTGTCGGCAGCGGTGTCGTGCTGTACGGCGATATGGCGCACGTGTCCAGGTTGTTCTGGAGCGCAGAGGCAATAGTGCATGGCAGTCTGGCCGACAGCGCCTGGGTCGGTGGCCAGTGAGCGTTCCCGCTGGCATTCACGCCAGGCTGCCAGGCTGGCCAGCAATGTTTCGTCAGCGGCGATGGCTCCGCCCGCAGGCAAGGCGTCGGGATAGTGGCGTGCCATGAATCCGGTGTCGAACTGGCCCGAGACAAAATCGTGGTGCTGCAGCAAAGTGGACTGCAGCGGGATATTGGCCTGCACGCCACGGATGACAAACTCATCCAGAGCTTGCAGCATGCCTGCAATGGCGCGGTCCCGGTCTGGGGCGTGGACGATCAGCTTGGCGATCATCGGATCGTAGTGAACCGAGATTTCCGCTCCGGGCTCGATGCCGGTATCCACGCGCACCCCATTGGCCTGTTCGGGCGGTACGTAATGTGTGATGCGGCCATTCGAGGGCAGGTTGTTCCGAAAAGGATCTTCGGCATTGATGCGGCATTCGATGGCCCAGCCGTCCATGCGTATATCTGCCTGGCTAAACGGCAATGCCTCGCCGGCGGCGGTCCGGATCATCCATTCCACAAGGTCCAGGCCGGTAATGGCTTCCGTCACTGGGTGTTCGACCTGGAGCCGGGTGTTCATTTCCAAAAAATAGAACGATTGGTCGCTGCCCACCACGAACTCCACCGTGCCGGCAGTACGATAGCCGACGGCTTGCGCCAGGGCGGCTGCCTGTTCGCCCATGGCGTGTCGGGTCTCGGATGATAGAAAACTGCTGGGCGCTTCTTCGATCAGTTTCTGGTGGCGACGCTGCAGCGAACACTCGCGCTCCCACAGGTAGAGGGCCTGGCCGTGTTCGTCTGCCAGGATCTGTATCTCGATATGGCGTGGCTGCTCGATGAATTTTTCGATGAAAATGCGGTCATCGCCAAAGCTGCGCATGGCTTCGCTCTGGCAGGCCAGGAAGCCGGCATGGGCCTGCTGGTCATCGTGGGCAACCCGCAGTCCCTTGCCCCCGCCGCCGGCAGAAGCCTTGATCATCACGGGATAGCCGATGCCACGTGCGATGTCCATGGCCTGTTCCGGGCTTTCCACGAGTCCGTCATGGCCGGGAATGGTACTGACGCCCGCACGCTGTGCCAGTTGTTTGGAGGCAATCTTGTCACCCATGGAGGCAATGGCCTCGGGGCGCGGGCCGATGAAAGCAATACCGGCTTCTTCCAGGCGGCGTGCAAAATCGGCACGTTCCGACAGGAAGCCATAACCCGGATGGACGGCATCGGCACCTGTCTGGCGGCAGGCGGCGATGAGCGCGTCGATATTCAGGTAGGACTCGCGCGAGGGGGGCGGCCCGATGCGGACGGCTTCGTCCGCCATGTGGACATGCAGTGCACGGCGGTCGGCATCGGAATAGACGGCCACCGTAGCAATGCCCATGCGGCGGGCGGTGCGGATCACGCGGCAGGCGATTTCCCCGCGGTTGGCGATCAGGATTTTCTTGAACATATCAGGCCTGCAGCAAGTCGAGGGCGGTTTGTACGGCCAGGGGGCAGTCGGCCGGGGCGGTCAGCAGATGGTATGGACCTGCCGGCTGCGCAGCGGGTCGTGCATCGGCAAACGTACCGCCGGCCTGGATGCCGGCACCCTGCCAGTCGATGCGGATATGGCGGGGCGTGGCCGGTGCCAGTCCCATGGACAGTGCGCCGGCACCCAGCGCCAGGCGCGGTACGATGCTGATGCGGGGCGTCTCCAGCGCCTGCCAGGCATCGAGAACACGCAGCCATGTCGCCAGTAGGTCGGCATCGGTGTCCGGCAAGGCGGGCAGCAGCCCGCCTGTGTCGATCAGGCTGAGTACAGGCAGCCTGCGGATGCGGCACAGTTGAAGGAAGCGTTCTATCCTGCGCAGTTCGGCCAGGCCAAGGTGGCCGGCGTGCCGCTGGGGCCGGTTCGACACGATGCCGAAGGTACGGCCCCGCAGGCGGGCAATGCCGGTGGCCACGGCCAGATCGTCGTCATCGTGCCATGCCAGCAGGCTGCCGGCATCGGTCAGTGTGTCGACCAGTTCGCGGCAGTCGAAGGCACCGCGGGTGTCGGGCAGCAGCGTTGCCAGGGCCTGGGCCGGCTGGGCTGCGCTGGCAGGAACCGGGCTTTGCAGGCTGGAAAGCAGCGGCAGGGCGAGGCGTGCATGTCGCAGCGCTTCGAGTGTGCTGCGGCAGGAGCGTAGTGCCAGGCCGCTCTGGTGGCGCAGCGCAGCGGGCCCCCCCAGGGCGTCGGCATCGAATACCAGGGCGCGTGCCTCTAGCATTGCGTTCGGGCCATGCAGCGCCAGGCTGCCAACCGGTCTGGCAACCAGTGTCAGGTCGGCCAGCGCAGCCAGCGCGGCAAGGGTGCCGGTCTGCTGCGTCAGCACGATGGACAGATAGGGGGCCTGACCGCGTGCAGCCGCAAGCCGCTGCAGCAGCAATGCCTGTCGTTCGAGCAGGTGGCCGTCTTCGTCAGCGGCGGGGCCGCAGGCAAAGATACCCATCAGGGGGCGTGCTGCAGTGCGCGGGGTCGCCAGGAATTCGAGCAGCGTTGCATGATCCGTACTGGTGCAATCGCTGCCATGCAGGACAAAGCAGTCCAGCGGATGGCCCAGCAGCGCGCCACTGGCCAGCGTCAGGCCACCGCAGTGGCGAGGCTCTGGCGGAGTGTCGAACAGGGCCGCGAGCAGCGTCTCGGGGGCGAGGGGCGTATGGATGTGACCCGTAGTCATGCTGCCATTCCTCGCAGGTGGTAGCCACGTTCGCCCAGTGCCTGCTTCAACGCTGCGGCAGTATTGACGGCATCGGGGCCATCGCCGTGTACGCAGATGCTGCCGATGGGCGTCGGGATGTGCTTGCCACCGGTCGAGATCAGGGCTCCGGCCTGCAGCATGGCATCGACGTGCGCCAGCGATGCCTCGGCCCCGTGGATCATGGCATCGGGTCGGCTGCGCGGTACCAGTTGCCCTTCATCGGTATAGGCCCGATCGGCAAAGATTTCCTCGATGACACGCAGGCCGGCTGCACGTCCTGCCAGGCAGAGCTGGGAACATGCCGGAGCCAGCAGAATCAGGTCCTGCGCGTAGGTACGGACGGCCTGGGCGACGACGGTGGCCAGGGCCGCGTCATCGCAGGCCATGTTGCTGAGTGCGCCATGTACCTTGACGTGCGTGACGCGGGTTTCTTCAGTGCGTGCCATGCCATCGAGTGCGGCGATCTGGTAGAGCAGTGCGGCTTCGAGTTCGTCGGGGGCCAGGTGCATGCGGCGTCGGCCGAATCCCTGCAGGTCGGGAAAGGAGGGGTGGGCACCGATCTCGACCCCGGCTGCCTTGGCGGCCCGCAAGGTGCGTCGCATGACGACTGGATCACCGGCATGAAAACCGCAGGCAATATTGGCGGAGTCAATGATCTGGAGCAGGACTTCGTCCATGCCCATGTTCCAGGCACCGAAGCTTTCGCCCAGGTCGGCATTGAGATTGATCGCGTTCTGCATGGCGGATGTCACTTGAATGAGTAGTCGATATGGGCCAGGGCGTCTGTCTGGAGCTCTCCGGCGGATGGCATTTTGCGCAGGCTGGCATGCCAGCCTGCAGCCGCTTCTGCATGGACTTGCAGTGCTGCCAGCGCTTCGGTGGCATCGACATGGCGGAACGCGACCTGGGAGCAGGGGGCCAGTTGTGCCAGCAGGGGCAGGTCTGCCTGGATGACCGTGGCGATCTTGGCATAGCCGCCCGTCGTCTGGGCATCGGCCAGCAGGATGATGGGCTGGCCGTTGGCCGGCACCTGGATGGCACCGGGTGTGATGCCGTCGGTCACGATATCGGCCCCCAGCGCGCCATGCCGGAGCTCGGGGCCTTCCAGGCGCAGGCCCATGCGGTCTGCATCGCGGGAGACGGTATAGGTTTCGGTGCAGAGGCAGGCCCGGGCCTGCTCGGTAAAGTGGTGGCTCTGGGGGCCGGTGATGACGCGCAGTGTCAGCAGTGTATTTCCATGCCGGGTTTCCGAAGGCGGCGTGGCAATCGGCAGTGCCTGCAGGTCGGTGCGCGCATCGGTGGCTGTCAGTGCTGTGCAGGGCAGGCGATGTCCCGCGCGCAATGGTTCGCCCGCCAGGCCGCCCAGACGTGCACGGCCATAGGTGGCACGGCTGCCCAGCACGGGTTCGGACAGAATGCCGCCACTCAGGGCCAGGTAGGCGGGCTGGCTATCGTCCAGCCTTACCTGCAACGTGTCGCCGGTATGCAGCACGATACCGCGCCAGGCGGGTAGCGTGTGCGTCAGACCTGCGGCCGATGTTCGTACCAGGGTGCCGGCACCCGCCAGGGCACAGCGTACCGGCCCTCGCAGGACGGCAAGCCTCGGCCCGCCGCCCAGCAGTTCCAGTGTGGCTGCTTGGGGGGTATTGCCTGCCAGCGCGTTGGCCACAGCCTGTCGACTCGGATCGAGTGCGCCGGACAACGGAATGCCCAGCGCACGGTAGCCGGCCCGGCCCTGGTCCTGAATGCTGGCTGCCCAGGCGGGATCAATGATTTCGAGCAGGCCGTCGGCGGTCGTGTCCGGGACGGCGTCCAGTGTGCCTGCTCTTGTACTTGCACGCTCGGGGCTGGGCTGTCCCCTGGCCGCGAGGGCTGCCGATTGCGTCGTGCCGGGTGTATGACTGGCAGGCTGGAATTCCTGGAGCGACCAGCCGGGGCGGGCGTAGCGGGCTTCCAGCGTCTCGTATTCATCGGCGGCAATGGCACGCCAGCGGACGCGGTCGCCGGGTACGAGCAGCGCGGGTCGTTCCGGACGGTCGAGACTGAACAGGGGGACGGGTGTTTGTCCCAGCAGATGCCAGCCGCCGGGGCTTTCCCAGGGGTAGGCAGCGCACTGTTCGCCGGCGATGGCGATGGAGCGTGCCGGTACGGCCTTGCGGGGCGTTTTCAGGCGTGGCTGGCTGAGCACGGGTGGCAGGCCATCCATATAGGGGAAGCCGGGCAGAAAACCCAGCATCCTGACCGTGAATGTGGTTGCCGTCATGAGCGCGATCACTTCGCGCACATCGAGACCGCAGGCTTGTGCAAGATTGTCCAGGTCAGGCGCATGGCGCGGGTCGAAGCAGACAGGGATCAGCCATTCGCTGCCTTCCGCTTCCAGGCGAGCCCCCTGGCCTGCCAGTGTCTGTAGCCTGGCGACCAGCGCCTGCCGATCGGTTGACAGGGGATCGAACCAGACCGTGACTGAACAGAAGGCCGGTGCCCATTCCGTGATGCTGCCGAGGATGGCGTCGTGCTCACGCTGGCGGGACAGCAATGTGGCAAAGCCCAGCGCCAATGCGCTGTTGTCGGGGGAGGCCTGACGCCCGAACACGACCGTCAGGGCGGCATCGCCCAGCGGTTCGATGGACGGGAGGTCGGATGCGGCAGCAGATATAGTCATACGATCACTTTCTGGCGATCTGTCGGATAAAAGGTGACGGATAAAACGCCACTGATTATTCGTGAACCCTCAGACCTTGTCGAACGCAAATTTCCTTTTCAGGTCGATCAATTATTCTTATCTGCGTGCCGCGCAAGTCCAGACGTTGCTGTACTGCTGCATGCCTGGGCTGCATATAGGGGATTGCCCACCCGTCCTGCACGACGGGGTGGCGTACAGTATCATCCGGGGTTATATGAATATCCGCTTTCTCGAAACTTTCCTGTGGGTTGCCCGTCTGCGCAGCTTCAAGGCCACGGCCGGCAAGCTTAACCTGACGCAGGCAGCGATTTCAGGACGGATCGCTGCACTTGAAGAGGAAGTCGGACAGCAACTGTTCGATCGCGGCATGCGCGACCTGCCGCTGACGCCCGCAGGCCGGGCATTGCTGTTCTATGCCGAGCAGATGCTCGAGCTCGAGAGCAACATGCGGCGCACGCTGCGTGGCCCCGAAGAGTTGCGCGGACTGGCGCGGATAGGGATTGTCGAATCCGTGGTTCATACCTGGTTCGCACCCTTCATCAAGCGCCTGCAGGAAACCCATCCCGGCCTCGAAATCGAGCTGACGACAGAGTCCACCCGACGCCTGCATGACTTGCTGCGCCGGGGAGTGGTGGATGTACTGCTGCAGACGGATCCGCTGATCGAGCGCGATGTCCGTAACCGTGATCTGGGGGCACTGCAGCAGGGCTGGATCTGCAGCACCGAAGCGGATATCCCGGAACGTCTGTCACTGGCCGAACTGGTCGAGCATCCGCTGGTGACCTTTCCACGCCACTCGCAGCCTCACTTGCAATTGCTGGACCTGCTGATGCACCAGGGCGTGCAGGCGTCGAGGATTCACTTCGTGTCGTCCATCTTCGCCTGCGTGCAATTGATACGAACCAATCAGAGCATTGCCACGCTGCCGATCGCCACGGTGCGGGACCAGATTGCTGCAGGCAAGTTGCGAGTGGTGCGATGCGATGTGCAGATGCCGGCGCTCAAGCTGGTAGCTACCTGGCGCCCTGATCCGGTGGCGTCATTGTCAGAGGCGGTCGTGACCCTGGCCATGGATGAAATGCATCGCTATGCCTCGGCCTGGCCCGACGATACGACACCGCCGCTCGATAGTGGTGTGCTGGTCATTTAATCATGTGATTGACAGCCTGCAATAGGCTGCATCTATACTCCAGAATTGTTTTCACTTACAGAGGCCCTGCTTCATGACCTCCCATACCTCGTCCGCATCCGCAGGCGGTACCACCCCGGGCAATCTGCGTCGCTCGATCTCCAATACGCTCAAGGGCTCTGCCGGCAACCTTGTCGAGTGGTACGACGTCTACGTCTACTCGGTCTTTGCCATCTACTTCGAATCGCAGTTCTTCGCGCCCGAAGACAAGAATGCCACGCTCTATGTCTGGGGCATTTTTGCCATGACCTTCCTGATGCGGCCCATCGGTGCCTGGTACTTCGGCCGTTTCGCCGATCGCTATGGCCGCCGCCTGGCGCTGACGGTATCCGTCACGATGATGGCAGCCTGCTCGTTCGTCATCGCGATCACGCCCAACATGGCCGCGATTGGCATTGCAGCACCGATCATCCTGCTGCTGGCCCGCCTGGTGCAGGGGTTTGCCACCGGGGGTGAATATGGCACCAGCGCGACCTATATGTCCGAGGCGGCCATTCCCGGACGCCGTGGTTTCCTGTCCTCTTTCCATTATGTGACGCTGGTCGGTGGCCATGTGCTGGCCCAGTTGACGCTGCTGGTCATGCTGACCTTCCTCGAGGTGCCGCAGATTTCCGAATGGGGCTGGCGCATTGCGTTCGGCCTGGGCGGGATTGCCGCGATCGTCGTGTTCTGGCTGCGCCGGACAATGGACGAGTCGCTCGGCGCAGAGTCCATCGAGGCCGCCCGCAGTGGTCGTGCCCGTGCCTCCGGCTCCTTGAAGGAACTTTTCGTCAATCAATGGCGGCCGCTGCTGCTGTGCTTCCTGGTCACGGTCGGGGGCACGGTTGCGTTCTATACCTACTCGGTCAATGGTCCCAAGATGATCCAGTCGGCCTTCGCCGGTGGTGATGTCATCACGGGTACGCTGATCAATCTGGGCCTGCTGACTTTCCTGATGCTGCTGCAGCCTGTAGGCGGCTGGCTGTCGGATATCGTGGGCCGCAAGACGTTGCTGGTGTTCTTCGGTTTTGGCAGTGTGTTCTATACCTGGTATCTGGTGACGGCCCTGCCGCAGCAGACCGATCCGTGGACTGCGTGCCTGATCCTCGGCATCGGTTTCGTGATCCTGACGGGCTATACCTCGATCAACGCCGTGGTGAAGGCCGAGCTGTTCCCGACCCATGTTCGCGCACTGGGCGTGGGCCTGGGCTATGCGCTGGCCAACTCGGCCTTTGGTGGCACGGCACCCGTGCTGTACCAGGCTGCACTCAAGGCCGATCAGGTGTCGGCGTTCGTGATCTATGCCACGGTCGTGATGGCAGTGTCGCTGGTGGTCTACATCTTCTTCCTCAAGAACAAGGGAGAGAACTGGCTTGATCACGAAAAGGGCATGTATGATCGGCTGGATGCCAAGCGTTGATGGTGCATCGGCCTTGAGCCGCAGCGGCCAGCCGTAGGGGCCGCGTCATCTCTCTGCCGTTACAGACAAGCGGACCGGGTGATTCATCCCGATCCGCTTGTTGTACGTGGAGAGGCCATAAAATGCAGGTCGATTCGCCCTAGGGGTTTTCCCGGTCGAAAAACAGAGGTATGCGGGGTGGCAGGGCCGGTTTGTGCTGGTGCCGGCCTGATAAGATTTTCTTATTCTTGTGGATGACAATAAACAGTTTGCCGTCCTTTTTTCCATTCGACAGAATCGCTGCAATTAGGCGATTTTGCCTGCATCGAGCATGGAGAAACCAAGTGACTTCTGTTATCCGCCAGGATCGTGCCGCAATGGGCGAGCTGTTCATCTGGACCGACATCGACCCGGCCCATGAGGGGGACTTCAACCAGTGGTATGACCGCGAGCACATGGCCGAGCGTGCCGGTATTCCCGGTTTCAACTGGGCGCGTCGCTATCGTGCCGCCAGTCTGGAAGGGCACCAGCCTGCCCGTCGCTATCTGGCGCTGTATCGTACGGAATCGATGGGTGTGTTCGGCAGCGAACCCTATCGCAAGGCATTTACCCAGCAGACCGAATGGTCGCTGACCAATTTTGGCCGCATGGGCAACACCTGCCGCCGCGTGATGATCGTATCGCCGCTGGCCGGCGTCGGTACGGGGGCTGCGCTGGGCCTGCTGCAACTGGGTGATCTGCTGACTGCCGAGCGTGCTGCCGCACTGGCCGCCGAACTGGCCCAGGTCGACGGTGCGCTGACGGTGCGCGTGTTGACGCCGGATCCCGAGCTGTCCACGCCGCTGCCTTCCGAAGATCCTGCCGGCCGTGTGCTGGAGCCGGTATTGCTGGTCGATGCCACGACGCCCGAGGCCGCGGCTGCTGCTGTCAAGCTGGCCGCGGAAAAACTGGCCCTGGCGCAGGACAAGGCCCATATCTACAGTTTGCTGTGGGATCTGCAATCGAATGATCTGCAGGCCTCGCGCTAATTACCCCTCTGAAACGGAGAAGCCACATGAAAAAAGCATTGACGATGGCCCTGGCGACCCTGTTCGCCGGTACGGTCCAGGCCGCAACCTGGAATATGTCTGCCGAACAGCCTGATGCCAATTACCTGACACAGAATGCACGCCAGTTCGCGCAGGAAGTCCAGGAAGCCACCAAGGGTGAACTGGAGATCAAGGTTCAGTCCAACAGCACGCTGCTCAAGCGGCCCGAGGTCAAGCGCGGTGTGCAGCAGGGCGTGGTCCAGGTGGGTGAGGTGCTGGTTGCCGCCATGGGCAATGAAGATCCCCTGTTCGAAGTCGACAGCGTGCCGTTCCTGGCATCGTCGTTCGACGAGTCCGAAAAACTGTGGAAGGCGACCCGTCCTTTCCTCGAACAGCGCCTGGATGCGCAGGGCATCGTGCTGCTGTACTCGGCTCCCTGGCCGCCCCAGGGCATCTATACCAAGAAGCCCATCGAAAGCCTGGCTGACCTGGCTGGCGTGCGCTTTCGCGGCTACAGCCCGGTGACCAGCCGCCTGGCCAGCCTGATGGGGGCGACGCCCACCACGGTGCAGACGCCCGAAATCCCGCAGGCCTTTTCGACCGGCGTGATCGATGCCATGCTGACCTCGCCAGCCACGGGCGTGGACACCCAGGCATGGGATTACGTCAAGCATTACTACGATGCCCAGGCCTTCATTCCCCTCAATTTCGTGATCGTCAACAAGCGTGCCTTCGACCGTCTGTCGCCCGAGTCCCAGCAGGCCGTGCGTGATGCGGCAGCGCGTGCCGAGACGCGCGGCTGGACCGATGCCCGCGAACAGACCCAGAAGCTGACCGACATCATGGCCCAGAATGGCATGGAAGTCGCACCGCTGCCGCCCAAGCTCGCAGAAGAACTGCGCGCCATCGGCGAGCGCATGGTCGGCGAATGGAAGGCCAAGGCTGGCGAAGACGGCCAGAAGCTGCTGGACGCCTATCAGCAACAATAAGCGAGAGCAATATGCCACTACTTGATCGCCTTGCCACGCTCAGCGGGTTTGTCGCCGCGCTGTTCCTGGCCATGATCGGCATCGTTGTGGCTGCGCAGATCGTCGGCCGCCTCATGGGTCATCAGATCCCTGGGGCGGACGATCTTGCTGCGTGGTCGATGGCGGCCTCGGTCTTTCTGGCGTTGCCCTATACCCTGCTGCGCGGGGATCACATCCGGGTCACGCTGCTATTGCAATTCCTGCCTGAACGGGCGGTCAAACCGTATGAAGTGGTGGCGACCCTGATCGGCTTCGCTCTGTCGGCCTGGGGTGCATGGAGCGTCAGCGAATTCGTCTACGAATCCTATGTCTATAACGAAGTGGCCCAGGGCATGCTCAATGTGCCCTTGTGGCCGGTGCAGATCTGTATGCCGATCGGCATGATCCTGCTGGCCGCGATCATGTTCAAACGGCTGATTGCCTGCATTCGTGGTCAACAGATCGAACGCGTGGAAGGAGCCAGCCATGGGTGATATGTTTCAGGCTGTCGTCCTGATTGGCACGCTTCTGATCCTGTTGGCCGGGGGCGTCTGGGTAGCTCTGGCATTGATTGCCTGCGGCCTGCTCGGGCTGGTGTATTTTGCTGACGCGCCTGCCGGGATTCTATTTGCGACCAAAGGCTGGGACGCGACCGCGAACTGGGCACTGACGGCATTGCCACTGTTCATCTGGATGGGCGAGATTCTGTATCGCACCCGTCTGGCCGAAGATATGTTCAACGGTCTCGCGCCCTGGGTGCGTCGTCTGCCGGGTCGGCTGGTGCACGTCAACGTGCTGGGCTGCGGCATTTTCGCGGCGGTGAGCGGTTCTTCGGCCGCGACGGCTGCGACGATCGGCAAGATTTCGTTGCCGGAGCTCAAGGCACGTGGCTACAACGACGGCATCAGTATCGGCTCGCTGGCCGGTGCGGGCACGCTGGGCCTGCTGATTCCGCCTTCGATCGTCATGATCGTCTACGGGGTCTCGGCACAGGTGTCGATCATTCGGCTGTTCATTGCAGGCATCGTGCCTGGCCTGATGCTGATGGTGCTGTTCTCGGGCTACATCGGCCTGTGGTCATGGCGCAATCCGGACAAGGTGCCGCCCATGGAGCCGGCGGTGCCGCTGCGCGAAATGTTCGGGCGCCTCAAGCTGCTGCTGCCGGTGATGCTGCTGATCGCCGGTGTGATCGGTGCGATCTATACGGGCCTGGCGACAGCCACCGAGTCGGCAACGGTCGGCGTGATCGGTGCGTTGCTGATTGCCGCGGCGGGCAAGTCGCTGACGCTCAAATCGTTCTTCGAGAGTCTGCTGGGCGCGACTCGTACTTCCTGCATGATCTGCTTCATCATGCTGGGTGCCGCCTACCTGACCAGTGCCATGAGCTTTTCCGGCCTGCCTGCCAACCTGGCAGCCTGGATCTCTTCGCTTGGTCTGAGCCAGTACCAGCTGATCGCGGTGCTCACGGTGTTCTTCATCATCCTGGGGGCGTTCCTCGATGGCATTTCCATCGTGGTGCTGACCACGGCAGTTCTGATGCCGGCCATCCAGGCAGCCGGTATCGATCCGATCTGGTTTGGTATCTTCCTGATCCTGGTCGTTGAAATGGCACAGATTACGCCGCCCGTCGGGTTCAATCTGTTCGTGATCCAGAGCATTACCGGGCGCAACCTGTTCGAGCTGGTCAGGATGTCCTTCCCGTTCTTCCTGATCCTGGTGCTGGCGGTGGTGATCATCAGCATGTTCCCGCAGATCGTGACCTTCCTGCCGGAAGCCATGCGCTGATTCGGCACATATCTGCCGCGCTGAAAACCGGGCTGTTTCGTACAGCCCGGTTTTTTTTGCGCCATCCGGCCATCTGGTTTTTTTGGCCGGGATGGTCGAGTCTGTCCTGGTCGCCGCAAAGATTCCCTTTGCGCAACATCTGTCAGGCAAAGGCAGTATGGGTATTGCAATGTTGCGTGATTGCGTATAGAATGGCCTGCTTGCCTAGATAGTTTTGTCTGGCAAGGTTAACTTTCCAGATTTCAACCCAGGGCAATGGCAAGGCGCATCAGTGCCGAGTTATTACCTGACGGGACCAAAACTGGTGAAATCGGTGGGGCGATCGCAAGGTCTTCCGGCTATTTTCGCTAAGTTGGAACAGGATAAATCATGATTCAAATGCAGACCACGCTGGACGTGGCCGACAACACCGGTGCACGTTCCGTCATGTGCATCAAGGTGCTCGGCGGTTCCAAGCGCCGTTATGCCGGCATCGGCGACGTCATTAAAGTGAGTGTCAAGGATGCGGCTCCCCGCGGGCGCGTCAAGAAAGGCGAAATCTACAACGCCGTGGTGGTTCGCACCGCCAAGGGTGTTCGCCGCAAGGACGGTTCGCTGATTAAATTTGGTGGCAATGCCGCCGTGTTGCTCAATGCCAAGCTGGAGCCCATCGGCACCCGCATCTTCGGACCGGTCACGCGCGAGCTGCGTACCGAAAAGTTCATGAAGATCGTGTCGCTGGCCCCGGAAGTGCTGTAAGGAGCGGATGATGAACAAAATTCGCAAAGGTGACGAAGTCATCGTTCTGGCTGGTCGCGACAAGAAGCGTCGCGGTACCGTGCTGGAAATGGTGGGTGAGGATCGTGTGCTGGTTGAAGGCGTGAACGTCGTCAAGAAGCATGCACGTCCCAATCCCTCGCTGGGTACGGCTGGCGGCATCGTCGAAAAGACCCTGCCTATCCACATCTCGAATGTGGCAGTGTTCAACTCGGCGTCCGGCAAGGGCGAGCGAGTGTCGATCAAGGTCGAGCAGGTCGAAGGCAAGCGCAAGGCGGTTCGTGTGTTCCGCTCCAGCGGCGCAGTCGTCGGCGCCAAGGCATAAGGAACGAAGATGGCTCGTTTTCAAGAACTCTATCGCGACAAGGTGGCTCCCGCCCTGCGCGAAAAATTTGGCTACAAGAGCGCCATGCAAGTGCCGCGCATCACCAAGGTCACCCTGAATATGGGCGTGTCCGAGGCTGTTGCCGACAAGAAAGTGATCGAACATGCCGTTGGCGACCTGACCCGCATCGCCGGTCAGAAGCCCGTGATCACCAAGACCCGCAAGGCTATTGCAGGTTTCAAGATCCGCGAAAACTACCCGATCGGTTGCATGGTGACCCTGCGCGGTGAGCGCATGTTCGAATTCCTGGATCGTCTGGTGACCGTGGCCCTGCCGCGTGTGCGTGACTTTCGTGGTATCTCCGGCCGTGCATTCGACGGTCGTGGCAACTACAACGTCGGGGTGAAAGAGCAGATCATTTTCCCCGAAATCGAATACGACAAGGTGGATACGCTGCGTGGTCTGAACATCAGCATCACCACCACGGCCAAAACCGACGAGGAAGCCAAGGCGCTGCTGGCAGCGCTGAACTTCCCGTTCCGCAACTAAGGGGCGATGACGTGGCAAAACTCTCACTCATCAATCGCGACGCCAAGCGTGTCAAGCTGGCTGAAAAGTATGCACCCAAGCGTGCCGCGCTGAAGGCGATTATCGACGATGCGTCGAAGTCCGACGAAGAGCGCTATCAGGCTCGCCTTGCGCTGCAACAGCTGCCGCGCAATGCCAGCCCTTCGCGTCAGCGTAACCGCTGCGCGATCACGGGTCGTCCTCGCGGCGTTTTCAAGAAGTTCGGTCTCGGCCGCATCAAGCTGCGCGAGATGGCAATGCGCGGTGAGATCCCGGGCGTAACCAAGGCCAGCTGGTAGGAGAAACATTATGAGCATGAGCGATCCCATCGCCGATATGCTGACGCGCATTCGCAATGCGCAACAGGTCGAGAAAGTTTCCGTTGCGATGCCTTCCTCCAAGCTGAAAGTGGCCATTGCCGCCGTGCTGAAAGATGAAGGTTACATCGAGGATTTCGCGCTCAAGGGTACGCCCGCCAAGCCGGAACTCGAAATCGCCCTGAAGTACTATGCAGGTCGCCCCGTGATCGAGCGCATCGAGCGCGTGTCGCGTCCCGGTCTGCGGATCTACAAGGGCCGCAGCAGCATTCCCCAGGTCATGAACGGTCTGGGCGTCGCCATCGTGTCCACGCCCCGCGGCGTGATGACCGATCGCAAGGCTCGCGCCAATGGCGTGGGTGGCGAAGTGCTGTGCTACGTGGCCTAAGGAGAATCAGATGTCACGTATCGCAAAATACCCCGTAGAACTGCCCAAGGGTGTTGAAGCCAACATCACGGCAGAGCAGATCACCGTCAAGGGTCCGCTGGGCACGCTCAGCCAGCCCCTGAGCGGCGATGTCGAAATCAAGCTGGAAGATGGCAAGCTGAACTTCGCTGTGGCCAACGAAACCCGTCATGCCAAGGCCATGTCCGGCACGCTGCGCGCGCTGGTCAACAATATGGTCACCGGCGTGAGCAAGGGCTTCGAGCGTCGCCTGACCCTGGTTGGCGTGGGTTTCCGCGCTCAGGTCCAGGGCGAGGCGCTCAAGTTGCAGCTCGGTTTCTCGCACGATATCGTGCATCCCCTGCCGGTCGGTATCAAGGCCGAATGTCCCAGCCAGACGGAAATCGTCATCAAAGGCAGTGACAAGCAGGTGGTTGGAGAGGTGGCGGCCAAGATTCGTGCCTACCGCAAGCCCGAGCCCTACAAGGGCAAGGGTGTCCGGTATGCCGACGAGCGCGTCGTCATCAAGGAAACCAAGAAGAAATAAGCGCCCAGGTAAGGACAGATCATGGACAAAAAGCAAACCCGTTTGCGTCGTGCGGTGCCTACCCGTCGTAAGATTGCCGAACTGCGCGTACATCGCCTCTCGGTTTTCCGTACGAACCAGCACATCTACGCGAACATCATTTCTCCCGAAGGCGACCGCGTTCTGGTCAGCGCTTCGACCGTCGAAGCCGAGCTGCGTCAGCAACTCGCTGGCGAAACCGGCCGTGGCAGCAATGTCGCAGCCGCTAGCCTGGTGGGCAAGCGCGTGGCCGAAAAGGCCAAGGCTGCCGGCATCGAAACGGTCGCGTTCGACCGTTCCGGTTTCCGTTATCACGGCCGCGTCAAGGCGCTGGCCGAAGCCGCTCGCGAAGCCGGCCTGAAGTTTTAAGCGAGGATACTCATTATGGCCAAGGTACAAGGCAAAAACGCTGCGGCGGACGAGCGCGATGATGGTCTTCGCGAAAAGATGATCGCCGTCAACCGTGTCAGCAAGGTAGTGAAGGGTGGTCGCACCATGAGCTTCGCTGCGCTGACCGTGGTCGGTGATGGCGATGGCCGCATCGGCATGGGCAAGGGCAAGGCGCGTGAAGTGCCGGTCGCCGTCCAGAAGGCAATGGAACAGGCCCGTCGCGGTCTGTTCAAGGTTGCCCTCAAGAACGGCACCCTGCATCACACCGTCGTGGGCAAGCACGGCGCCTCCACAGTGCTGATCTCGCCGGCAGCCGAAGGTACCGGCGTGATCGCCGGTGGCCCGATGCGCGCCATTTTCGAAGTGATGGGTGTTCGCAACGTCGTGGCCAAGAGCCTCGGTTCGAGCAACCCGTACAACATGGTGCGTGCCACCCTCAACGGCCTGCAGGCTGCGATGACCCCGTCCGAAGTGGCGGCCAAGCGTGGCAAGACCGTTGAAGAGATTCTGGGGTAAGTCATGTCACAGAAACAAATCAAAATCACCCTGGTCCGGTCCGTGATCGGCACCAAGGCTCCGCACCGCGCCACCGTGCGTGGTCTGGGTCTGCGCGGTCTCAACAGCAGCCGCGTGCTGGTCGATACGCCCGAAGTGCGCGGCATGATCCGTAAAGTGGATTATCTCGTGCGCGTCGAAGAAGTCTGAAAGGATTCGTGATGACGGATAACGTTCAACTCAATACGCTGTCGCCCGCCGAGGGCGCCAAGCATCCCCGCCGCCGTGTTGGTCGCGGTATCGGTTCCGGCCTCGGCAAGACTGCAGGTCGCGGTCACAAGGGCCAGAAATCCCGTGCCGGTGGTTTCCACAAGGTCGGCTTCGAGGGCGGTCAGATGCCCCTGCAACGTCGTCTGCCCAAGCGTGGTTTCACGCCCCTGGGTGGTCACCTGCGTGCCGAAGTGCGCCTGTCCGAGCTGCAAGCCCTGCCCGTTGATGAAGTCGACGTCCAGGTCCTGAAGCAGGCTGGCGTGATTGGCCAGGCCGTGCGCTTCGTCAAGGTCATCAAGTCCGGCGAACTCTCCCGCAAGGTTGTTCTCAAGGGTCTGACGGCAACGGCCGGCGCACGCGCCGCGATCGAAGCCGCCGGCGGCTCGCTGGCCTGAGAAGAGCGGAGGACGAGTGGCTAACGCGCAGGCACTTGGAAAGACAGGGGCACGCTACGGCGATCTGAAACGTCGTCTGGTGTTCCTGTTGCTGGCCCTGGTTGTATACAGGCTGGGGACTCACATCCCCGTACCTGGCATCAATCCGGACGAGCTGGCTTCCCTGTTCCGCCAGAATGAAGGCGGAATCCTGGGACTGTTCAACATGTTCTCGGGTGGAGCCCTGTCGCGCTTTTCCATCTTCGCACTGGGGATCATGCCGTATATCTCGGCATCGATCATCATGCAGCTGGCCTCGGTGGTGATCCCATCGCTCGAGGCTCTGAAGAAGGAAGGCGAAGCAGGTCGTCGCAAGATCACTCAATATACGCGCTATGGCACGGTCGTGCTGGCTCTGGTGCAGGCGGTCGGTATTTCCGTCGCTCTCGAGTCGCAACCTGGACTGGTCATTGATCCTGGCATGCTGTTTCGTGTCATGACCGTGATTACGCTGGTGACCGGCACCATGTTCATGATGTGGCTTGGCGAGCAGATTACCGAGCGCGGTCTTGGCAACGGTATCTCGATCCTGATTTTTGCAGGTATCGTGGCGGGTCTGCCGGCAGCACTGGGTGGTACGCTTGATCTGGTCCGGACCAACTCCATTTCGGCTTTGTCGGCGTTGTTCATCCTGACACTGGTCGTTCTGGTAACTGCATTCGTCGTGTTCGTGGAACGCGGTCAGCGCAAGATTCCGGTCAACTACGCAAAGCGCCAGGTCGGCAACAAGGTGTATGGTGGGCAAAGCTCACACCTGCCCCTCAAGCTGAACATGGCTGGCGTGATTCCGCCGATCTTCGCCTCGTCGATCATTCTGTTCCCGGCTACGATTACCCAGTGGTTTTCGCAGGGTGGCGATCAGGGTTGGTTTGCGAAGTGGCTGAGTGATCTGGCTGCAGAGCTGTCGCCGGGTCGTCCGCTGTACATCACGCTGTATGCTGTGGCGATTGTGTTCTTCTGCTTTTTCTATACGGCTCTGGTGTTCAACAGCCGCGAGACTGCAGATAACCTCAAGCGCAGCGGTGCCTTCGTCCCCGGGATTCGTCCTGGTACGCAGACAGCGCGGTATATTGATAAAATCCTGACCCGGCTCACGCTGGCTGGTGCCATCTACATCACGCTGGTCTGCCTGCTGCCCGAGTTTCTGACGTTGCGCTGGAATGTGCCGTTCTACTTCGGTGGAACCTCGCTCCTGATCATCGTCGTGGTGTCGATGGATTTCATGGCTCAGGTCCAGGCCTACATGATGTCTCATCAGTACGATTCTCTGCTCAAGAAGGCCAACTTCAAGGGCGGCAATGGACTGACGATGCGGTAGAACGACGATGGCAAAAGACGACGTCATTCAAATGCAGGGGGAGGTTGTCGAAAACCTCCCGAACGCGACATTTCGCGTCAAGCTGGAAAATGGCCATCAGGTGTTGGGCCATATCTCGGGCAAGATGCGTATGCACTATATCCGGATTTTGCCGGGCGACAAGGTAACTGTGGAGCTCACGCCATACGACCTGACGCGCGCCAGAATCGTATTCCGTTCCAAATAAGAACGGCCAGCGGGAATTCAAGGAGTTATTAAAAATGAAAGTAATGGCATCAGTGAAGCAGATGTGCCGTCACTGCAAAATCATCAAACGTCACGGCGTGGTGCGTGTTATTTGTACCGATCCGCGACACAAGCAACGCCAGGGCTAATCGGCTCTGAATTCGTTTTACTGAGGAACAGTCATGGCCCGTATTGCTGGCATCAACATTCCGCCGCATCAACACGCCGAAATCGGTCTGACCGCCATTTTCGGTATCGGTCGCACGCGCGCCCGCAAGATCTGTGATGCTGCCGGGATCCCCACCACCAAGAAGATCAAGGATCTGGACGACACCGAGCTTGAGCGTGTGCGCGAACAGGTCGGCAGCTTCACCGTCGAAGGCGACCTGCGCCGCGAAGTGCAGCTTTCGATCAAACGCCTGATCGACCTGGGGACTTACCGTGGCATGCGTCACCGTCGTGGCCTGCCGGTTCGCGGTCAACGTACCCGCACCAACGCACGTACCCGCAAGGGTCCGCGTCGTGCCGGTGTGGCGCTGAAGAAATAATCGAGGATAAGAGAAATGGCCAAAGCTTCTGCCAGCGGCGCATCACGCGTTCGCAAAAAGGTCAAAAAGAACGTTGCCGACGGGATTGCTCACGTCCACGCTTCTTTCAACAACACCATCATCACCATCACCGACCGTCAGGGCAATGCCCTGTCGTGGGCGACATCGGGTGGCGCAGGCTTCAAGGGCTCGCGCAAATCGACGCCGTTCGCAGCCCAGGTCGCTGCCGAAACCGCAGGCCGCGTGGCTCAGGAATACGGCATCAAGACGCTGGAAGTGCGGATCAAGGGACCGGGTCCGGGCCGGGAATCGTCGGTGCGCGCGCTCAATGCGCTGGGCATCAAGATTTCCAGCATCTCCGACATTACGCCCCTCCCGCATAACGGCTGCCGTCCGCCCAAGCGTCGGCGCATCTAAGGAAAAGCATCGTGGCACGTTATATTGGACCTAAATGCAAGCTCTCGCGCCGCGAGGGTACCGACCTGTTTCTGAAGAGCGCCCGCCGTTCGCTGGATTCCAAGTGCAAGCTGGACTCCAAGCCCGGTCAACACGGTCGCACTTCGGGTGCCCGTACGTCCGACTACGGTCTGCAACTGCGTGAAAAGCAAAAGCTCAAGCGCATGTACGGTATACAGGAAAAGCAATTCCGCAAGTACTTCCAGGAAGCCGAGCGTCGTCGTGGCAATACTGGCGAGACCTTGATCCAGCTGCTCGAATCGCGCCTGGACAACGTGGTCTACCGTATGGGCTTCGGCTCGACCCGCGCTGAGGCTCGCCAACTGGTGAACCACCGCGCCATCGAACTGAACGGTCATACCGCCGATATCGCTTCGATCATCGTCAAGGCTGGCGACGTCGTTGCCATCCGCGAGAAGGCCAAGAAGCAAGGCCGTATCAAGGAAGCCCTGGACCTGGCAACCGGCATCGGCCTGCCCCAGTGGGTGGAAGTGGACGCCGGCAAGCAAAGCGGCGTGTTCAAGCAAGCCCCTGACCGCGCCGACGTGGCTCGCGACATCAACGAGTCGCTGGTCGTCGAACTGTATTCGCGTTAATATCACGCGTTTCCGTACAAACGTACGCCTGTTCCCAGGCGTACGTTTGTTGCGTTTCCTGGCCTTGAAAGGCCTTCTCTCCATCAGCCTTATCGGTGTAACGAGCCGAGGGTATTGAAAAGGATACACATACATGTCCACCAATGGTCTGCTGAAACCGCGCAGCATCGAAGTCGAAGCGCTGGGTGTCAATCGCGCCGAGATCATCCTCGAACCTTTCGAGCGCGGCTATGGCCACACCCTGGGCAACGCCCTGCGTCGCATCCTGCTGTCGTCGATGTACGGCTATGCACCGACCGAAGTCCAGATCACCGGCGTCGTTCACGAATACTCCACCATCCCCGGTGTGCGTGAAGACGTGGTTGATATCCTGCTGAACCTCAAGGGCATCGTATTCAAGCTCCACAACCGTGACGAAATCACTGTTGTGCTGCGCAAGGAAGGCACCGGCCCCGTGCTGGCGTCGGACATCGAGCTGCCGCACGATGCAGAAATCATCAACCCTGATCATGTGATCGCCACGCTGACCGACAACGCCAAGCTGGAAATGCAGATCAAGGTCGAAAAGGGTCGCGGCTATGTGCCCGGCAACGTCCGCAACCTGCAGGAAGATCGCAGCGCCAGCCTGGGCCGTATCGTGCTGGATGCTTCGTTCAGCCCCGTGCGTCGCGTCAGCTACGCTGTCGAAAGCGCTCGCGTCGAGCAGCGCACCGACCTGGACAAGCTGGTCCTGGACGTCGAAACCAACGGCGTGATCTCGCCCGAGGAAGCCGTGCGCCAGTCGGCCCGCATCCTGATGGACCAGATCTCCGTCTTTGCCGCACTGGAAGGTGCAGGTGATCAGCCCGAGAACGGTATCGTGCGTGGCGGCGTCGCCCCGCAAATCGATCCGGTCCTGCTGCGCCCGGTCGATGACCTGGAACTGACGGTGCGTTCGGCCAACTGCCTGAAGGCCGAAAACATCTACTACATCGGCGACCTGATCCAGCGTACCGAAAACGAGCTGCTCAAGACCCCCAACCTGGGTCGCAAGTCGCTCAACGAGATCAAGGAAGTCCTGGCCGCACGCGGCCTGACGCTGGGCATGAAGCTCGACAACTGGCCCCCGATGGGCCTCGAGCGTCCCTGATCGCAACAATGCGCCAGTGCCGATAGGCCTGGCGCAGCCGTAGTTCAGCTATAATCCCGCGTCCAGCCGATTTCACTATCTGGCTGGCCGGATTGACTACCGGACCGCATGCCTTTCTCTCTGGCTGAAAGAAAGGCGTGATAGAAGAACCGGATCCTTGCGGCGCAAGCCGTTCATTAGATTCTTAACAGGAAAATTATCATGCGTCACCGTAACGGTCTCCGTAAGCTCAACCGCACCAGCAGCCACCGCCTTGCCATGTTCCGCAACATGGCTGTCGCCCTGATCACGCACGAAGCCATCAAGACGACCTTGCCCAAGGCCAAGGAACTGCGCGGCGTGATCGAGCCCCTGATCACCCTGGCCAAAGAGCCGACCCTGGCCAACAAGCGCCTGGCCTTTGCCCGTCTGCGTGACCGCACTGCCGTGGTCAAGCTGTTCGCCGAAATCGGCCCCCGTTACCAAGGCCGTCCCGGTGGCTACACCCGCGTGCTGAAGATGGGCTTCCGCCAGGGCGACAACGCCCCGATGGCCTTCATGGAGCTGGTGGACCGTCCTGAGCCCACCGAAGCCGAAGCCAGCGCCGAGTAAGCTGCTCGGAAGGCCGGATAGATAGAGCCGGCCCTGCACTCTTCGAAGTATTAGAGACCGTCCGCATGTGCTGCATGCTGACGGTTTTTTCATGGGTATCGTGCATCGTTCAGTGATCGGAGCATTCGGCTATCATGGGCATGTCGTTTTTTCCCGTGCAGCCATGACCTTTCCGCGCCCATCGACAGACGAGACTGCTATACATCTCGTCTTCTGCAATACCCCAGACCGCGACTGCGCCGAGCGTATCGCCCGTGCCCTGGTGGAACAGGGACTGGCGGCGTGTGCGAACCTTCTGCCGGATTGCCTGTCCATCTATGCATGGCAGGGACAGGTCGAGCACGCGCATGAAACGCCGATGCTGATCAAAACCACGGCCGCACGACTGCCTGACGTGATCGGAGCGATCCAGGCGCTGCACCCCTACGAGGTACCGGAGATCATTGCCTTGCCGGTCACGGATGGGTTGCCTGCCTATCTGCAGTGGGTGCGCGACCAGACTTTGCCTTTGGACAAATCCGCCTGAACGGTGGGCGGCTATGATCGGTCAGTGGCCCGGTTCCGGGCAAAGCAAGACAAGGAAGCGGTGATGCGCATGATGTGGCGGTGGTTGCTGGTAATGGCGGTTTTGTGGGGCGGTCAGGCTCATGCGCAACTGTTTGGTGCATCCGAGACGGACTTCCTGCCGCCGGAGCAGGCATTCGTGCTGTCGGCGCAGATGAAGGACCCGCATACGCTCCAGCTCGACTATCGGATTGCCGATGCATACTACATGTACCGCGAGCGCTTTGCCTGGGAGGCTGCGCCAGGGCCGCTGGCGGCCGACGCCGTGCGCTATCCGGACGGCCTGGTCAAGTATGACCCGACTTTCGAAAAAGACATGGAGATCTATTACGGCAGTGCTTCCCTGCTGGTGGCATTGCCCGATTCGGATCTCCCCCTGACGCTGCGTGTAGGCAGCCAGGGGTGCGCCGATGCCGGTCTGTGCTATCCGCCGCGCATGGAGCAACTGGAACTGACGCCGACGGCAGAGGGCTATGAACTGGTCATGGCCGGGCCGGGCCAGGCACTCATTCGCGAAGTGATCGACGGCGAGGTTATCGACAGTGATGCGGGCATGGCCACTGCGGCTGGTGCCGTATCGGGGAACAGGACGGAAGGCGGTTTCTGGCAGCGCTGGCTGCAATCGTCCGATACCGGCCTGATGGATGGCATGTTGTCGGCGGGTATGGCCCAGACGGTACTGATTTTCTTTGTGCTGGGCATTTTGCTGGCCTTCACGCCGTGCGTATTGCCGATGGTGCCGATCCTGTCTGCCCTGCTGGTACGCGGCGAGGGTGTGGAGGGTGGGCCCAAGGGGTCGCGGGCTCGTCGAGGCGGGCTGTTGGCGCTGGCCTATGTGGCCGGGATGTCGGTGGTCTATACGGCGCTGGGCGTGGCCGCGGGGCTGAGTGGCGTAGGGCTGGCCGCCTGGTTGCAGACGCCCTGGGTGCTGGCGCTGTTTGCGCTGCTGCTGGCAGGGTTGGCGCTGGCCATGTTCGATGTGTTTACCTTCCAGGTGCCGGGCGCACTGCAGTCACGCCTGAACCAGGTGCTGGCCCGGATGCCTGGAGGGCAACTGGGCAGCGCGGCCCTGATCGGCGCGATTTCTGCCCTGATCGTGGGGCCTTGCGTGGCGGCACCGCTGGCAGGTGCACTGTTGTACATCTCGCAGACGGGCGATGTCTGGCTGGGGGGAGCGGCGCTGTTTGCATTGTCATGGGGCATGGGCGTGCCGCTGTTGATCGTGGGTGCCGCCTCGCCGGCCTGGCTGCCCAGGCCCGGAGCGTGGATGGATCGCATCAAGCGACTCTTTGGCTGGCTTTTGCTGGCGACGGCCTGGTGGATGGTGTCGCCGGTCCTGCCGGTCGCCGTGCTGATGCTGGGTTGGGCGGCATTGGCAATCATGCTGGCGTTATTGCTGGGGCTGGTCACTCCATGGAGCGGACCGATCGGCTTTAGGCACTTGCTGTCGCGCACGGTTGCCATTTTGCTGGTGTTGCTGGCTGCAGCCTGGGTTGCTGGCGCACTGGCCGGGGCGCGCGATCCCTGGCATCCCCTTGCCCCCTTCATCGGTGGAAGCGTTGCGGGTCAAGGTACCGAGGCAGTCGGCAAGGACGGGTTCGAGCGTGTTGCTTCGGTGGCAGAGCTCGAGGCGCGGCTGCGATCGGCTGGCCGGCCGGTGATGCTCGATTTTTATGCCGACTGGTGTGTGTCCTGCAAGGAGATGGAGCGCTTTACGTTCAGCGATCCTGCCGTGGCCGCCCTGATGGGCGACTTCTTGTTGCTGCAGGCCGATGTCACGGCCAATACGGCGCAGGATCGCGAGTTGCTGCGCCGTTTCCGGCTCTTCGGGCCACCGGGAATCATCTTTTTCGACGCACAGGGACAGGAACAGGCTGACCCGAGGGTGATCGGCTTCATGAATGCGCAGGCGTTCGCCGGTGTGCTGGAGCGGGTGCGATAAGCACAGCGTATCTTGTCGGCGCATGACGCTGGCCGCCATGCGTCAGGCCGCAGGCGATCCATGTGGAAGGGAGAGAGGGGGCGGCGGCACCTGATCGCAAGTGCCGCCATGTGGGCGCGATGCCCTGTGATCAGGCCGTCTCGCGCAGCTTGCGGGCGGCTTCCAGTGCGAAATAGGTCAGGATGCCATCGGCACCGGCGCGCTTGAACGACAGCAGTGCCTCCATCATGACCTTGTCGTGATCCAGCCAGCCATTGGCTGCGGCCGCCTTGAGCATGGCGTATTCACCGCTGACCTGGTAGGCATAGGTCGGCACGCGGAAAGTGTCCTTGACCTTGCGCAGCACGTCCAGGTAGGGCATGCCGGGCTTGACCATGACCATGTCGGCTCCTTCGCGCAGGTCGGCTGCCACTTCGCGCAGGGCCTCGTCGCCATTGGCAGGGTCCATCTGGTAGGTGAACTTGTCGGCCTTGCCCAGGTTGGCTGCAGAACCGACGGCATCGCGGAACGGACCGTAGAAGGCGCTGGCATACTTGGCCGAATAGGCCATGATGCGCGTGTAGATGAAGCGCTGGTCTTCGAAGGCACGGCGCACCGCACCGATGCGGCCGTCCATCATGTCGCTGGGGGCGACGATGTCGACACCGGCCTGGGCGTGGCTGAGGGCCTGCTTGATCAGCATTTCCACCGTGGGCTCGTTCAGGATGTAGCCGTTGTCGTCGAGCAGACCATCCTGTCCATGGCTGGTGTAGGGGTCGAGCGCCACGTCGGTCAGGATGCCCAGCTCGGGGAAGTCCTGCTTGAGGCGAGCCACCACGCGTGGCACCAGGCCATCAGGATCGGTGGCGGCGCGGCCGTCGGGCGTCTTGAATTCCTGGGAAATGACCGGGAACAGGGCCAGCACCGGCACGCCCAGCTCAAGGCACTGCTCGGCGACCGGCAGCAGGGTGTCCAGTGTGTAGCGTTCGACGCCGGGCATCGATTGCACCGGGCCGGCCAGGTCGGGGCTGTCGGCCACGAAGACCGGGTAGATCAGATCATCGGCATGCAGGTGGTTTTCCCGCACCAGGCGGCGGCTGAAATCGTCGCGGCGCAGGCGGCGGGGGCGCGACAGCGGAAAGTCGGCGTCGGCATTGAGCAGAGTCATGGTACGACCTTGGGTGAGATCCAGTTTTCGATATGCAGGGCGGCTTCTTCGAGCCCGATGCGATGCGTGGCGGAAAACGGTACGGCATAGAGTGCACCGATTTCGGCCAGTTCTTTCTTGACGGCGAAGACCGTCTTGATCCTTTGACCATACGGCAGTTTGTCTGCCTTGGTCAACAGGGCCAGCACGGGGCGACCGGTCGGGGCCAGCCAATGCGCCAGGCGGCGGTCGAGGTCGGTCACGCCGCGCCGGATGTCGATCATCAATACCACGCCGGCCAGAGAGCTGCGGCTGCGCAGGTAATCGCCCAGCACTTCGGCCCATTCCTCACGGGCTTTTCTGTCGACGGCGGCATAGCCATAGCCCGGCAGGTCGACCAGAAAGCCGAGCGCGGCTTCGGGCTCGAGCGGATCGGGCAGGGTGAACATGTTGATCAGGCGGGTCCGGCCAGGTGTCTTGCTCGAGAAGGCCAGCCGTTTCTGGTTGGTCAGCACGTTGATTGCAGAGGATTTGCCGGAGTTTGAGCGGCCGACAAAACACACCTCGGGGGCGCCGGCTTCGGGAAGCTGGTCGAGGCGGGCGGCGGATGTAAAGAAAGAGGCGCGGTGCAGTAGCGACACGGATCGTCCGAGAGGAGCGGTTGGAAAAGGAGCAGCAAGGGCCTATTGTATAATCAACGATCCGCAAGGGGCCTTTTCGGGGAAGCTTGCGCTATATCAAAAACCTTGCGCCATATCAAAAACAAATCGGCTGCGCAGGTATAGCATAAGAAAGATTGTGGTCAGGAATATCCTGACTGATAAAAGCGCAGCATTCCACGTCCGCCGGGGCTGCGCATATGCGAACTGATCGAGGATTTCATGAAGCGTGTGCTGTCCAGGATACTTGTTACAAGTGGAGTGATGCTCTGTGCGTCCGTTTCCACGGCGAGCTTTGCGGCTGCCGATGGTCCGGTCCGTCCGGATGCCGCACGTGGCGAGATGCTGTACGAACAGGGCGACGCAGCGCGCGGCGTGATTGCCTGTGCGTCCTGTCATGGCGTGGCTGGCAACAGCCAGATTCCGCTCAATCCGAATCTGTCCGCCATGCCTCATGAATACCTCTACAAGCAACTGAGTGAATTCAAGTTCAAGGATGGCGAGGATGTCGCCGCCCGCGGTGGTGTCGATGGTGGCCCCTCGGTGATGAGCTTCAATGTCATGATGCTTGAACCCCAGGACATGCAGGATATCGCGCTGTACCTGTCGCATCAGGAACTGACCGAGCCGGCCACGGCCGAGAACGAAGCCACCGTCGAGGCAGGCATGCATCTGTGGCGTGGTGGCGATGCCGCTCGTGGCATCCCGGCCTGTGCGGCCTGTCATGGTGCTTCGGGTGAAGGCATTCCGGCACAGTACCCGCGTCTGGCGGGGCAGCACACCATGTATCTTGAAGAGCAGCTCAAGCTGTTCCGCGATGGGTATCGGGCCAACAATCAGGTGATGGTCACGATTGCCAAGCGCCTGTCGGATGCCGACATCAAGGCGATAGCAGATTACGCAGCTGGTCTGCGCTGATCCGTACTATCATATGCGCCGGATTTGAGCAGAATCAAACCGGCGCATCTTTCCGGCATCATGGCCGGAACTGAAGGGCTCGCCTTCAGTCTATTGGGGAGGCAGCCGCACTCCCCTTTTTTATGACCACGACACACAAGCCTCCTCCCCCGTCGCGCAGAATCGGCGCAGACCTTTTTGAATTGCTGGGTTCCATGCGGTTCGCCGTCAGCCTGCTGGTGATCATCTGTATCTCCAGTGTGGTCGGCACCGTGCTTGGACAGAACCAGTCCCAGGGTACGTATATCGATCGCTTCGGACCGTTCTGGTACGACGTGTTCGACAAGTTCGATATCTGGCAGGTCTACAACAGCGTCTGGTTCCTGGTCATCATGGGCTTCTTGGTGGTGTCGACCACCATCTGCCTGATCCGCAATGCGCCCAAGATGGTGCGTGACATGCGCTCATTCCGCGAGCATGTCCGCGCTGGCAGCCTGCGTGCCTTTCCGCAGCGGGTCGAGCAGCGCATCGATGCGCCAGCCGGTGCCATCGAATTGCGCATGCGCCAGTGGCTGGGACGCCAGGGCTATGCCATACGCGAGCGCCGCGAGGGTGATGCCGTACTGTTGGCGGCCCGCAAGGGAGCCAGCAACCGGCTGGGCTATATCTTTGCGCATGCCGCCATCGTGGTGATCTGTGTCGGCGGGTTGCTCGACAGCGAACTGCCGGTGCGCCTGCAGATCTGGCTGGGCGACAAGAAGCCGGTCGTCGACAACATGCTGATTCGCGAAGTGCCGGAAAGCGGCCGGCTGTCGCTTAATAATCCCAGTTTCCGCGCCAATATGATGCTTCCCGAGGGCAGCATCACGCAGAGCGCCATCATCCTGGCACGCGAAGGTGCACTGGTACAGCCGCTGCCGTTTTCCCTGCGGCTCGACGAATTCGTGGTCGACTACTACTCGAATGGCATGCCGAGCCGGTTCGCCAGCAAGGTGGAAGTCATCGACTGGGAAACAGGTGATCGCTTCGACCAGGTGATCGAAGTCAACGAGCCGCTGCGCTACAAGGGCGTGACGGTCTACCAGTCCAGCTTCGAGGATGGCGGCAGCAGCGTGCGGCTGATGCGCTACCCGCTGCGTGGAGGGCAGGCCGAAGGCAGTCTGGTCAGTGGCGTGGTGGGCGAGTCGCAAGATCTGCCGGGTCATGGTCAGGCGGCACTGCGGCTGGACCTGTCGGCGCTGCGTCCGATCAATGTCGAGGATCTGAGCTCCGGCCCGCCCCAGCCCAAGGAACTGGGTGAGCATGTGGCGGCCGTGACCGGAAGCGCGGCAGGTCAGTCCAATGGCAACCTGCGTAATGTCGGCCCCAGTGTCGAGTATCAACTGATCGATGCGGCCGGGCAGGCACACCAGTTCCACAGCTACATGGCACCGATCGAGCTGGAGGGCTTCCCGGTCTTCCTGTTCGGGGCTCGTCCGTCGCCGGCCGAGGATTTTCGCTATCTGCAACTGCCGGCCGACGAAAACCTGTCACTCGATGAGTTCATGGCACTGCGTGCCAGCCTCAACCAGCCCGAATTGCGACGTGAAGCCGCCGCGCGTTTCACCCGCCAGAATTCGCCGGCAGGCGGCCCCAATGCCGAGGCACTGCAAAATTCTGCCGAGCGGGCGCTGGAGACGTTTTCCAACGGCGGCCTGCAGGCCGTGGCCCAGTTCATCGACGGCAATGTGCCCGAGGCTGAACGCGAGCGTGCCGCCAGTATCGTGGTGCGCCTGATCGGTGCTTCCCTTGAGTCCCTGCGCGATATCAATCGCGAGCGCATGGGCCTGGCAGCTTTGCCGCAACAGGGCGACGAGGCCCTGCAGGCACAGATATGGACCCGTCTGGCAGTGGCAGCCCTGTCCGACCTGGCGTTTTATCCGGCAGATTCGGTGCTGACCCTGGTCGATTTCGAACAGCGCAAGGCCAGCGTCTTTCAGGTGACACGCTCTCCCGGCAAGAATATCGTGTATCTTGGCTGTCTGTTCCTGGTGATCGGCGTGTTTGCGATGTTCTATATCCGTGATCGCCGCATCTGGATCTGGCTCAAGCCGGAACCCGGTGCCGATGGCCCTGCGGCCAGCACCGGCCTGTTGGCCGCCATGACCTCGCAGAAGCGTACCCTGGACTTCCTGCGCGAATTTTCCCAGTTCCGGCAGATGCTGGAACGCATGGCCCCTGCGGCCGATGACCAGACTCAGCAGGCCGCTCCGGCGGCACCTTCACCGACGGAGAAAACATCATGAGCCGCGCACTCGCTTCCGCCAGTCAGGATTGGGTTGAATCGATTTCAGAAACCGGCGACGCTCGCCAGTTCCGGGGGCGGCCGGACTGGACTGACCTGGTGTTTCTGCTGCTGCTGGCGGCGGGGGCCTGGTACGCGCTGACTGCCTATGGCTATGCCATGGATGGCTACGAAAAAGTCATTCTGGTCTGTACGGTGCCGGTGGTGGTCTGGCTGGGCTGGCTGTGGCGCCCGCTGCGCACGTTGATGGTCGCCGTGGCCCTGGCCAGCCTGCTGGGCGTGCTGCTGTACCAGGATGACCTGGGGCGGGCCGATAGCGTGTTCTGGCTCAAGTACCTGTTCTCCTCCCAGTCGGCCATTCTGTGGATGAGCTGTCTGTTCGTGCTGGGTACGGTCTGCTACTGGATCGGTTTCGTCAGCCCGACAGCCGCCTGGCTGGGCACGGCCCTGACCTGGGGCGGTGTGTTTGCGGGTTTTACCGGCCTGATGGTGCGCTGGCGCGAGGGCCACCTGATGGGGCCGGACATGGGCCATATCCCGGTCAGCAACCTGTACGAGGTGTTCGTGCTGTTTGCACTGGTCACGGCGCTGTTCTATCTGTACTACGAGCGTCGCTATGCCACACGGGCACTAGGCGGCTTCGTGATGCTGGTGGTGGCCTCGATGGTGGTGTTCCTGTTCTGGTATTCGCTGACCCGTGATGCCCAGCAGATCCAGCCGCTGGTGCCGGCGCTCAAGAGCTGGTGGATGAAGCTGCACGTGCCGGCCAATTTCATCGGCTATGGCACGTTCTCGCTGGCGGCGATGGTGGGCTTCGCCTACCTGGTGAAGGAAAACGGCGAATCGCGCTCATGGCGCACGCTGGTGCCGCTGTTCATCATGGGCGTGCTGCTGATGGCCGAGCCGATGGTGTTCCGCACCGAGGGGCTGTCGGCGACCTGGGCGATCTATTTCGGCCTGGGGGCGATCGTGGCGGGCGGCATCCTGCTGGCACGTCGTCCGATTGCGGCGCGGCTGCCGTCGCTGGAAGTGCTGGACGACATCATGTACCGCGCCATCGCGGTGGGATTCGCCTTCTTTACCGTGGCGACGATTCTTGGGGCGCTGTGGGCGGCTGATGCCTGGGGTGCCTACTGGCAATGGGATCCCAAGGAAACCTGGGCGCTGATCGTCTGGCTGAACTATGCCGCCTGGCTGCACATGCGGCTGATCAAGGGGCTGCGTGGTACGCTGGCAGCCTACTGGGCGCTGGTGGGGCTGCTGATCACGGGGTTTGCATTCCTGGGGGTCAATATGTTCCTGTCAGGCCTGCACTCGTATGGAGAGCTGTGAACATGCCTTACGTCAATATCAAGATCACCAATGAAGGTGTGACGCCCGAACAGAAGCGACGGTTGATCGAAGGGGCCACGCAACTGTTGGTTGATGTGCTGAATAAAAATCCGAAAACAACAGTTGTCGTCATCGACGAGGTGGAAACCGACAACTGGGGCATCGGTGGCGTACCCGTGACCGAACTGAGGAAGACAGCAAAATAACGTCTGCCGGGCGTGTTTTTTGCTGTCTTTCTGGCTATGGGATCCGGTCAGGCCAGAACCGACTCGCCCCGCAGTTGGTCTTCCAGTGTTTCGCGCCGACGGATGATATGGAAGTCCGCACCATCGACCATGACTTCGGCAGGTCGGTTGCGGCTGTTGTAGTTGCTGGCCATGGTCATGGCGTAGGCACCAGCCGACTCGATGGCCAGCAGGTCGCCCTGCCGGATCGCCAGGACGCGCTGGCGGGCCAGCCAGTCACCGCTTTCGCAGACCGGGCCGACGAGATCCCAGGTCTGGGCAGATTCGTCCTGGCGCGGCGTGACTGGCAGGATGCCGTGCCAGGCCTGGTACAGGGCCGGACGGATCAGGTCGTTCATGGCGGCATCGATGATGGCGAAATTGCGTGCCTCGGTGGGCTTGAGGTACTGCACTTCTGTCAGCAGCACACCGGCATTGCCGACCAGTGAGCGGCCGGGTTCGAGCACCAGTTGCAGATTGCTGCGGCCACGCTGCTGCAGGCGTTCGAAGACTCCGTCGAGCAGAGCCTGCGGGGGCAGGGCGGTTTCATCTTCATAGCGGATGCCCAGGCCGCCGCCCAGATCGAGGTGGTGCAGCCGGATGCCATCGGTTTCCAGCGCGTCGATCAGATCCAGCAACTTGTCGAGGGCATCCAGGTACGGTGCGACGCTTTCGATCTGCGAGCCGATGTGGCAATCCAGGCCGACGACTTCCAGGCCGGGCAGGCTGGTGGCATGGCGATAGACGTCGCGGGCACGCTCGATGGCGATGCCGAACTTGTTGTCGCGCAGGCCGGTCGAGATGTAGGGGTGGGTCTGCGCATCCACGTCGGGATTGACGCGCAGCGAGACACGGGCCGTCTGGCCGGTACGCGTGGCGATGACCGACAGGCGCTCCAGCTCGGCGTCGGACTCGGCGTTGAAGCACTTGATGCCGGCAGCCAGCGCGGCCTCGATTTCCCAGACTTTCTTGCCCACGCCCGAGAAGACGATGCGTGCGGGATCACCGCCGGCGGCCAGCACACGGGCCAGTTCGCCACCCGAGACGATGTCGAAGCCGCTGCCCAGGCGGGCGAACTCGGCCAGCACCGCCAGGTTGGA